>JACIWB010000001.1 GCA_014361245.1 Thermoplasmatales archaeon
GAAGAAATAAAAACAAACTTGTTCTTCATTCCAAATGGTAACAAATATAAAGAAAATTGGAAAAATTTCGATGTTTTCTGCACAAACATTGAAATTGATGAATCAAATATTCTTAGTCTTGCAGATCTATATAGGAGAAGATGGAACATAGAAAATTTTTATAGAGATGCTCAAGAGAATTTTATGATAAAAACGAAGACAGAGAATCCTATTATAAGGTTTTTCTTTTTCATATTTTCTGCTATCCTTTATAATCTGTGGTACTTTATAAGAGAATTTATTTCTATAATAGCTGAAAAGTGGAAAGATTCTATTCTTGATTTAATAAAGCAAAGAAAAGTTCTATGTAATATCAATTGTGCTAAAAGAATCGATGAAAAAATCATCAAAATTTTTTAATAATTTATCTCGAAAGTTATAGGACTATCTTTCGCTAATATTTTTATAGAGAAGAAATTATTTTTTGATTTTTTGTTTTCAGAACAATTAAATTAAATTGATAAAAAATTTTTTATTTTTTTGCAAAAAATTTGATTGCAAAAATCAAAATCTAACACAACATTCGGAAATACTGGGGATGCCGAAAAATAAAAAAGCTGAAAAATATTATGATTGTGCGAGGGTAGCCAAGCCAGGAAAGGCGGCAGACTCAAGATCTGCTGGCGAAGGCCGTCGCCGGTTCAAATCCGGCCCCTCGCATAAAATATAAATTGCCAAAAGATTTTTAGTATGGATAAAAAAGCTCTCCATAAGATAAGTTATGGGCTTTATATTGTTTCTTCTAAAAAGGGAGATATGTTAAACGGACAGATAGCAAACTCCGTTTTTCAGGTTTGCTCAGAGCCACAGATTATAGCAGTATGCATAAATAAGGAGAATTTAACAAATGAATTTATAGAGGAAAGCAGGGTTTTCAGCATTTCTATATTAAGCAAAAGCACACCCCTCGTCTTTATAGGAAAATTTGGTTTTAGAAGTGGAAGAGAAATAAAAAAATTTGAGAATCTTAATTATAAAATAGGGAAAAGCGGTGCCCCGATCCCAACCGATTACTCTGTTGCATATATTGAATGCGAGATTATTGAAAAAATAGATATATTTACCCATACAATATTTTTTGGAAAAGTAATTGATGCAGAAATAGTTAGTGATGAAGAACCAATGACTTATGCATATTATCATGAAATTAAGGGTAAAGTGCCCAAATCTGCCCCAACTTATATAAAAGTTTAGAATTTCATATACTCCATTATTTCAAAACTATTTATTTCTTTTTCAAAGCCATCAATGAATACTTTTCCAGTTACAGCAACATGATATCTCCAGTAATTTATAAATGGTAGCTTTATATAATGAATTGATTTAGTTTTAAAATTTAAAGAAATTTCAACATTGCTATTTTTTCCATAAATGTAAAAAGAAGTGGGTATAATTCTTCCATGGTCGAATATATATTCATCCATTGAAATTGAGATATTATCAATCAAAAAGAAACTCTCATTGCTGAATATTATAAAATCTTCCTTTCCAATTATTTTCCCCCATACAATCGAGAAATTTTCTTCTATCAATTTTCCATCAAAATAGCCATTGCTGAAAATTGATTTTAAATAAAAAATGTTGTGGTCATGATATCCTTTTCCTTTTACATGCTCCAATGAATTATTTATAAATATTTCTCCCTCAACCCGCATATTTGGCAATGAAAGCCAGAAATCTGGCAAACCCGTCTTCCATCCTTTTGTTTTATTCTCAAAATGAAAATTTATGCCAAAATTATTTCCGATATAGGAGATATTATAGCATATTTCCCCTCCACTGCCAATATAACCTTGCATGATTGTTTTACTATCAACTATCAAAAGAGGATATTCATCAGAGATGAAAAAAGATTTGTAAATTTTTCTCTCTTCATATATCTTTTCTCCATTAAAATAAAAATGTTCTCCAATCATTGCAAAAATATCTGGCAGGATAGTAATCATAAAAACAATGCTGTAATTTTCAAAAATTGCTTCAAAATACCAAGTTTCAATATGAAAAGGTAAAGATGAATGAAAGGCATCATCCCTTAACTCAATTTCATATATATTCTGAAAAATAAGGGAAAAAAAGAGTAAAAATAGGATAAATTTCATCAGCAGGAACTATGTTTTATTGCATTGTTGGGGCATGATTCAACACACGCACAGCACTCAATGCAATCATCGACATTATTTACAACCGCTTTTCCATCCTTCAGCTCATATATTCCCACAGGGCAGACCTCAACGCATTTTGCGGCGCCATTGCATTTGCTGTAATCTATTTCAATAACAATTTCCCCTGTCGATGACTCAAACTTCTTTATCATGATTTGAAATTATTTGCTTCTTTATAAATCTTTTCAGCAATTTGTTTCACTCCCTTGCATATTAAACTTCGATGCTGTTAGCTTAACCAAAATTTTCGATAAAAATATGCATTCCATAGACGCATTTGATGATAAATGCAAAGGGATGCAATTATTGAAAGAAAAATGTATCGTTATGAGAGATAAAACCAGTGGAATTCATATATTCGTAAGGAGAAGCAGAACTGCCATATGGAAATGGTTGCACAAATTTGGGGTGTATTGAAAAATAGCATCGCAGATAAAATGCCTCATTGTGTTGTCATTGATGAGACATCTCTTCAGATAGGAGATATGAATTTCTGGTTTTGGTTTGTCATTGAACCAGAAACAAGAAAGATTGTCTTCTTTATGATAAGTAGGAGCAGAACAAACATGGCCTGTAAAAAATTGATTTGTGCGATGCAAGACAGATGGAAGGGCATGGTATCTGATACTGAAAAGATAGAACATTTTGATAACTATTTTCCAAGCAGGAGATAAAAATAAAACATGTGAAACCTTTTGTTTTCCATTTATGTTTTCTATTATAATTTGATAGAGCCATCAGATTTTATCCAATAACTACAGTTTTTTATTGTAGAGGGGTAAAAATGGATAATGAACATGAAAGATTTAGGTAGCGTTGTAGGAGGTGCTTCAATGCTAAATTTAACAGCACTTTTGAGTAATGAAAAAAAATTTATTTCGCTGATTAATCTTTAACCAATGAAATTTATAATATTTGGTGCCGGGGCAATAGGTTCATTGTTTGGCGGACTGCTTTCAAAAAAGAATGATGTTTTGCTTGTTGGAAGAAAGGAGCATATTGATGAGATAGAAAAAAATGGATTGAGAGTAGAGGGGCTTACTGAAGGAATTTTTTATCCTAAAACAAGATTTGATGGAAGTAAATATGACTTTATTATTCTTGCAACGAAAGCATATGATACAGAAAAGGCGGTGGATGAAATTTTGAAAAAATTTGGAAAAATTCCTATTATTTCAATTCAAAATGGGTTAAGAAATGAAGAAATTATAGCAGCAAAAATGGGAATTGAAAATGTTATTGGAGTAGTAACTACACAGGGAGTAACATTTCTCGGAAATGGAAGAATATATCATGCGGGCAAGGGTGAAACAGTAATAGGAGAGATGAACGGAGAAATTACTGAAAGAATAAAAAAGATTTGCGATGTATTTAATGAATGCGGAATTGAAACAAAAATAAGCAGAGAAATTAAAAAAGAGAAATGGAAGAAAGCAATAGTTAATTCAGCAATTAATGGCTTAACATCTATTTTAAGATGTAAAAATGGAGAATTAATTAAAAACGAGCATACAAAACAATTGATGAGAAAAATATGCATAGAAGGAATTGAAGTTGCGAGGGCAGAGGGAATTGAAATAGGAGATAACATAATAAAAAAAGCGCAGAAAGTTGCAAAAAATACATCGGAAAATATTTCTTCGATGCTTCAGGATATAATCTTTGGAAGAAAAACAGAAGTAGATGAGATAAATGGAGAAATAGTAAGGAGAGCAAAAAAACATGGAATAGATGTATCCGTAAATGAAACAATATATTCCATAATAAAAGCGAATGAGAGTGTGCGGCACCTGGGTTGACCTTACGCTCATTTGATCACGCAGGGGCCCGTGATGCCGCTGTCGCTCCATGTTTGCTCCTCTATTCATTTGTCATAGAGGCCTTCGAAATGGAGCTAAAAATATATTATTAATAAAATATAAATTTAATCCTCAAAAAGCCATTTTTCGTCATCCATTACATATTCTACTATTTCATCTTCGCTGAACCATAATTTTATTTCTTTTTCTGCTGTTTCTCTGCTGTCACTTGCGTGTATTATATTTCTCCCTATATCCTGGGCAAAATCTCCTCTTATTGTTCCGGCCATTGCATCTTTCGGATTTGTTGAACCAACAATCTTTCTTACTCTTTCTATTGCATTCTTTCCTTCAACAACCATTGCAACAACTGGAGCACTTGTTATATAATTTATCAATCCTTCAAAGAAATCCTTGCCTTTATGGATTGAATAATGCTTTTCAGCCATCCTGCGATCTATTTTTAAAAATTTCATTGCAACTATTTTAAAACCACATTCCTCAATTCTCTGAAAAATTTTACCTATCAGTCGCCTCTGCACACCATCAGGCTTTATCATCAGAAAGGTTCTTTCCATGATATCACTTTGCTTTTTTTATCCATCTAACTTTTTTGGGATCTCTTCCCAATTTTAGCATATTTTTCTTGCATTTTCCAGAGCAGAAATAATAGGCTGTTCCGTCCTTCCTTATATACATTGTTCCTGTTCCAGGCTCAATGTCATTCCCGCAGAATGAACATTTTTTTGCCATTATTTCACGCTCAACCTCTTTGCTTCTCTCTCCGCTTCCCTGAGCATCAATATATCTCCTTTCCTTACAGGACCCATCACATTCCTCGTTATAACTCTGTTTTTATCCCTTCCTTCAAGAATTTTTACCCTAATCTGCAATACTTCCCCGCACATTCCCGTTCTTCCAATTATTTCCACAACCTCTGCTGGAATGCTTTCTTCAGGCATCTCATCCCTTTATTTCCTTTACTTTCTTAACAACTTCTTCAAAAATTTCTTTTGCATCTCCTTCATTCACTATCGCAACAACAGAAGTCGCCACCAGCAGGCCAGCTGAGCGCCCCAGTTCTTCTTTAGAAGGGACATATGAATACAGCACATTTTTTTCCTCGCAAAGATATGGCATATGGGCAAGTATTTCCTCGGGCGAAACATCTTTTGCCATTATAACAAGTTTTGCCTCCCCTCTTTCAACTGATTTTGTTACTTCATTTGCACCCTTCCTTATTTTCCCGCTATCCCTTGCTTTTTCAACCAGCTCATACAACTTTTTAGCTAATTCATCCGGTATTTCGAATTTTACATAGATTGGCATTTATATCGCCTCCTATCATAGGCATGAGAAATATTTTAGTTATATATAAACATAGTGGTAGCTGTTGCAGGCACTGTCAACTTAAGAAAAATATAAAGTGAAAATGGTTTGAGGAAAAGATTGGAAAATAAAGGCACTGGCTATTCTTCTATATTTTGCTGGACTATCCTACAGAAAAACCAGCAAAATTCTGAGAGATTTTGAAATATTTTCATATGAAGCAGTAAGACTGGGATTGAAATACAAGCATGAAACATTTGGAGAAAGAAATGCTATAGAAGGATGGTATAGTTTATTCAAGGCAAGAGTTAAAAGATTCTGGAAACGGTGGAGTGTGGCTTGGGCTTGTCTTTAAAATCTGGAGGTGTTAGGTTGATAGTCCCTTTAAATTAATCCGAATTGGCAGATATGAAAGAATTGCAAGAAATTTATTCTTTAACTATATTGCTATGAAGGAAATTTGTGTTATTGCGAATTGATATAACTTTCCATAGAAAGCATATATTGCTCTCTTCATTTCATATTCTATTCCACAATAATTCTAATATCCTGCTTTTTTGAAATTTGGGCTCGAAGAGCTACAAAGCATATGGAAATTCTCCTGAAAATAGCATTCTCTCTTAGAATAATTTCATGCTTAAGAAGTGGAGAATAGCAAAAATTTCGATAAGATTTAATACTTATTCTCCATTTTAAATTCTCTAATTTAAAATAAATTTTTCCACTTGAAATGCAAAAATAGAAAAGTTTTTAAATAAAATAGATATTATTGTCTGACAAATGACGGACAATGTCATACAAAGTCCGCCATTTAGGGGAGAAAATGGAAACAGAAAAAGTCACAGTAAGGCTGCCAAAATCTCAGATTGCGTTGATAGATACTCTAATTACTTTAGGTGAAGTTAGTTCAAGAAGTGAAGCAATAAAGAGAGCAATAAATCTTTTCCTAAGAGATATAAGCAAGGATGTTGAAGAAAGAAAGAAGATGTGGGAAAGTCTCAGGGATTTGCAAATATTGGCGGAAGAGGTGAGAAAATATGAGAAAAAATAAAGGAGGGGATGGGTTGCAACCAGCCTATATAAATAAAAAGGAGGGGATGTAAATGAAAAGCTTGATAGAAGATGCATTGAGGTTTGAAAGCGAAAAAAAAGAGATAGATAATGGGTTCGGAATACCCAAAATAGTGGTTATAGGGGTAGGGGGAGCTGGCGGAAACACGATTAATAGATTACATAGGATAGGGATAAAGGGAGCGGAAATAGTAGCAATATATACAGATAAACAAGCGCTTGATGTAGTTGAAGCAGACAAAAAACTTGTCATAGGAAGAAACACAACCCGTGGCTTGGGAGCGGGTGGCTATCCAGATGTAGCAAGAAGAGCGGCAGAGGAAAGCAAAGATGAAATTGCCCAGATAATAGGCGAGCCAGACCTAGTTTTCATAACAGCGGGCATGGGCGGCGGCACTGGCACTGGCGCAAGCCCTTTGATAGCGAAGATTGCAAAAAGAAATGGGGCGATTGTCGTTGGCATGGTATCTATTCCATTCAAGGTTGAGAGGGGAAGGATAGTCAGGGCTGAACAGGGACTGGAGGAACTGAGAAAGGAGTGCGATTCAGTGATAGTGCTTGATAACCAGAAATTGCTTGAATTTGTTCCTCATTTGCCCATAGATAAGGCATTTGGAGTAATGGACCAGCTGATATCTGAGACAGTCAAGGGAATATCTGAAACCATAACACAGCCATCTCTGATAAACCTTGACTATGCGGATGTAAAAACAATCGTAAGCGGTGGGGATGTTGCGGCAATGTTCTGGGGAGAAGGGACAATAAGAGATGGTCCAGAAGCACTTGCACATGAAGCACTTCATCATCCATTGCTTGAAGTGGAAACTGCTGGAGCAAGGGGTTGCCTGATTCACATAACAGGAGGGCAGGATATGAGCCTTGAATTTGCAGAAAAGATAGCAGAATATATGACGAATGAAATAGATCCATATGCGAATGTTATAATTGGTGCAAGAGTAAATACCGATTACAATGGAAGATGCAGGGTAATGGCAATAATGACAGGAGTAACTTCTCCATACATTCTTTCTCCAAAAACAGACGAAGTAAGACTTGCAAGATGGGATAGCGGAAAAAGATTGGGCGTTGATATAATAGCCTAGTCTCCCTCTATCTCTATTTTCTCCCCGTTTACTGGGGTATATGTTTTATTATCTATTTCCTCTGCTATCAATTCTGGTTTTTCTGAATGAAAAATAACAACATTTTCTGGATTGCAATCATTTATAAATTTAACAAGCTGGCTGTGGCTGGCGTGGGCTGAAAAATCGTAAAACTTTACCTGGCAATTCACCTTTCTAACAACCCCATAGAGGTCTATTTCTTTATTATCAAGCAATCTTCTTCCATTTGTCCCTTCCACCTGGTAGCCGGTTATGAAAACAGCGGATTTTGGGTCATCCTTTATTTTATCTATATACCAAAGCACAGGCCCACCATTCATCATTCCACTTGTTGTAATAACAATTCCCGCCTTTAGTGCCAATTTTTTTCCTTTATTTGAATAAACAAAATTGATTTTTTCAATTGCTTTCCTTAATTTTTGAGGAGATCTTATATATCTTCCATTATCCAGAAATATTTCAGATATCTGATAGCCCATCCCGTCCATCCATATCTCATGCTCTTTATCCATAAGAACCATTGCAACTTCCTGCGTTCTCCCAACTGCAAATGCTGGAATTATTGCCTTTCCCCCTCTGTTTATTACATCCTCCACATCATCAATAAATTTCTTTTCTAACTCCTTTCTATCAGGATGCTCCACACCTGCATATGTGCCTTCAATGAAAAGATTTCTGCATTTAACTGGCTTAACTCCATGAAGCAATTTTGTATCTATTGTATTTATATCACATGCAAAAAGAGTATCATTTATTTTTATCATTGTTGAGCCAGGTATATGGCCGGCGGGATATAAATTTATTTCAATTTCATCATATATATCAATCTTATTTTCTACATCAAAAAAATTTTGATTTGCTATTTCAATATCATTTGCATCGTAAGGAAAAGGATAACCGCTTGCATCCGCTATTTTTAATGTATCATAAAAAAGAATTTGAGAGAGTTCTCTTGTTAGTTTTGTGGAAAAAACCTTTGTATTATGTCTTCTACATATCCACGGTATCATGCCAGAATGGTCGAGATGGGCATGAGATAGAATAACATATTTTGTAGGAGGGGATTCAATCGGGTAAATAGGAGGATTTTGAGGGGAGATGCCGTAGTCAATCAAAATTTTTTTATTTTCTATCTCTAAAAATATTCCAACTCTTCCTACTTCCCTACCTCCTCCCAAAAATGTGGCAATCATTCTTATTCAACTTTTTCTATTTTCATTCCTTTATATTCAAGTAGTTTCGATCTCTTAACAATACATCTCATCTGCACTGGTGATAGTGCCATCTCTTTTTCAATTTCTCTGCTCAGCTCTCCCTTTTCTTTAACCCTTTCATAAATTCTCTTCTCAATTTCTCTAAACTTTTTATCATCCATAAGAACTATTGAAAATGTATCCTTTATATTTTCTATAGAAGTCATAACATTTATATGAAATGCATTATAAAAAGCATGATATTCTTTTCTCGCCTTTCCGTCTTCTGGCATTATCCATCTTGTTTCCACCATCTTAACTTTTTCAAAAAATTTTAATGTTTCCTTTCCTTCCTTCCCATATTTTTCCTCTATTTCTTCCATTGTTTTCCATTCATTAAAAACTTCATTGAATACATTCCTTTTCACCTCTGTATCAAATGCTTTTGAAAGCCACGCCAAATCTGTAATATCATTAATTAGTTTCGCCTGCATCATAAATATAATGCAGATTTAGAATAAATTTTTATTGTTGCTGTGCAATCAATATGCCAGTTATTGCCACAAACCCAGCAAAAATAGTCAAAATTTTTATTTTTTCATCCAAGATAAGTCCTGAAAATATAACTGAAAAAAGAGGCATCATATAAGTAAAGAATGATAATTTAGAAACTTCGATTTTTTCCATGGCAGAATACCACAGAATGTAGGCAAGTATGGTTGTAATTATTGCAAGGAAAAGCGAAATAGCAACACCTTCATAATCAATTTCTATTTTCTCCAGAAGCAGGCAGGGAGCAAGAAAAATTGTTCCAGAAAATGATGAAAAGGACAGGATATGAATCGCTTTGTATCCATTATTCAACAAATTTTTTGCAATTATTCCTCCTGCAGAATAACTTATTGCGGAAAATAATACAAGAAGATTGCCAAGCAGGCCGCCCCCTCCCTGCGGGGAGACAACAAAATAGGTGGCAGAGAGAGCAATTATTAAGCCCGCTATTTTCTGTTTTGTTATTTTTTCTTTAAGCAAAAGATAGGCTAAAATAAGAGTATATAATGGGCCTGTGCTCTGAATAAAGCCAGATATGTATGCATGGGTATATTTTAGCCCGATGTTTTGGAGAACTGTTGGAAAAGTAACGCTGAACAATCCCAAAATTATAAAATCCTTTATTTTTATATTAAAAGGAAAAAGAAAGGGGATTAAAATTAAACCTGCAATTCCATATCTTAGAAAAGCGAGCATTATTGGCGAAATGCTATTAAGAGCAATTTTTGTTATTGGGAATGATGCTCCCCAGATTAAAGATGAAATTGTTGCATATAATGGTATTTTTTTGTCCATGGGTAATATTTAAAGATTAAAAATATATCTTTTATATTGGTTTGTTTTATACATGTATGGATGGAGAAGTAGTTTATTATTTCCTTTATGATATAGGAGCATTGCTGGATATAGAAAATGTTAGAAAGCTCGATAGCATTCTAAGAGAAAAACTTGATATGAGCTTGATTGAAATTAAAAAATCCGCTCCAAAATATGTTAAATTTCCAAAATATCTTTGCTTTAAATTCGAAGATAGAGATGTTTTAACAAATAGAGGAAGAGTTCATTTGAGAACAAATATAAAACTATTCCCTGTGGGAGTAATTTCTTATGAAATCAGAATAGAATTCTCGGACAAGAGATTTGAATATCTCTCTTCCTATTATACAATTAAAATAATCGAAAATAACGATGAAATACCTATGGAGAGGTATATAGAGAAAATTCACAAGGAAGTGCTTCAGGCAGTAAAGGAAAACATAATAGAGCCTTACGGAATTGAAGTGGAGCCAGAAACACATACAATCTTCTGCATAAGAAAAATAAGCAGGGAAGAACTTAAAAAATTAAATCAACGCAATATTGCTTCACTCCTTGCAAATGATAAAGAAATAAGAAAGTTGAGCGATGATATAATAAAGGACAGAACAAAATACAGCTATTCCTACTATCATGAGGATTTAATAGTTATAGACTGGGATTCTGCAATAATTGTTGAACCAAGTGGAAAATATGATGATATTTTATTTACAATAGAGCTGGCAAATCTTCAACTGCTTGAGTTGAGAACATATGATAAATATTTTGATACAATTTTAACAAAAGCTTATGATGATGTTGAAAAATTCTTTTCCCAGAGAAATATTTTTAAATCACCAAGAAAAATAATAGAAGAGTTATCGAAAACAAAAATTGATTTGACAAGAGTTACTGATTATATATCAAACATATCAAAATTTTTTGGTGACTGGTATCTGGCAAGGATATACAGGATGGCAAGCGAAAGATTTTATCTTTCACAGTGGGAGGAAAGAGTAAATAGTAAGATGGAAATTTTAAATTCTTTATATCTTATACTAAATCAGGAAAACACAAACAAGAAGCTCTTCATATTAGAACTTTTAATTGTAATTTTCTTCCTGATAGATATAATATTGATTATTCTTTCAGACTATCTCAAAATATAGTTTCCACCTTCTATTTTTATTCCTTTACCGTTTATAATTGCATCCGCTATTTTAAAGCGGGCATTTTTCAAATCATTCCATAATGTTTTTTGAGAAACTCCCATTCTTGCGGCTGCTTCATGCTGTGTCAGGCCAAGATAATCAACAAGGCGAAAAGCCTCAAATTCTTCAACACGAATAACATTTGTCTCCCTATAAGGCATATTTGGCATAAAGTAGTTTGCATGCGGAAGCATGCCTACCCAGCGTCTGCACCTTCCTCTTCCTGGCATAAATTTATATGTAACTTTTATATAAAACTTTTGTAGAAAATTTTATATATTAAATGCTATATATTCCATGGTGAGAAAAATGTGGGGATATGGATGGTACGGCTGGCCAAGATGGCCTGGAAGAGGACCCTTTAGCTATTTGCCTCCATGGCAGAGACCTGGATGGTTATTTGGAAGAGGAGCATGCTGGTGGCTATTCAATCCATGGTATAGCACCACTTATTTGCCAACAAGCACTGCACCTTTGCCAATACAAATGACTAAAGAAGAGGAGCAAAGAATGTTGAAAAACGAGATTGCATTGCTTGAGAAGGAGATAGAGAGAATAAGGAATAGACTAAAAGAGCTTGAAGGTAAATAAAATCGCAAAGGCGAAAACATGAAAATACTAATAGCAACAAATGCTGGCGGATTGGAGGATAATGTATCGCCGGTGTTCGGGAGAAGCCCAACCTATACAATAGTTGAAGTAGAGGGTAAAGAAATAAAAAATGTCAGAGTTATTCCAAATCAGTTTGCATCCGCCATCCACGGCGCAGGCGTGCAAGCGGGACAGCTTGCTGTAAGTGAAGGGGCTAAAGTTGCTATTGCGGGAAATTTTGGTCCAAATGTAGCAAATATTCTTAGAAGCGCTGGGATTGAGATGGTAATCTTTAATGGAAAAGTAAGAGAAGCGATTGAAAATCATATCAAAAGGGGCGATGAGGGCACAGATATTGCAATGCTTGAAGAAGAGATAAGCAGAATAGAAGAAATGCTTCAAGAAATAAAAAATAGGTTGAACGAGTTGGAGAAAAAATGAAAATAGCTTTTCCAACATTAGGAAATAGAGGGTTGGAGGAGCAAATAGGTGAGCATTTTGGAAGAGTTCCTACATATACAATTTTTGATTTGGATAATAATGAAATAAAAATTGTTCCAAATTCCAGCACCCATATGGGTGGTTTGCTTTCCCCTCCTGAAATTCTTGCAAGGGAAGGGGTTAAAATAATAATATGCAAGGGCTTAGGAAGAAAAGCAATTGAGAGGTTTAGAAGCAACGGAATAGAAGTTTATAGTGCTGGTGATGCTTTAAATGTTAAGGAAGCAATTGATGCTTTTAAAAAAGGAAATTTAAGGAAGATTTCATTTGAAGAAGCATGCCATGGGCGCTCTAACCATCATTAAAAATGATTGTTGCAATAGCATCTGGAAAGGGAGGGACTGGTAAAACAACCGTCGGAGTAAATTTTGCTGTGGCAAACAATGGAATAATTTATGATTGTGATGTAGAAGAACCAAATGCAAATATTTTTATTAAAGCGGATTTAAGAAGAATTGAAGATGTTTTCTTGATGAATCCATATTTTGAATTAAATAAATGCAAATTCTGTAAAAAATGCGCGGATCTTTGTGAATATAATGCAATTGCTGTATTGCCATCTGATATTTTATTTTTTAAAGAATTGTGCTCTGGATGTGGCAGATGTAAAATTGTTTGTCCGCATGAAGCTATTAGTGAAGATAAAAGAAAAATAGGTGAAATTTATCATGGTAAAAACGGAATAGAGATATATCAAGGATTGCTCAATATAGGAGAGACAAGGGCAAGCCCTTTAATAAGAAAGGTTAAAGAACATTTAAGGAAAGAAAATTTATCAGTGTTGGATGCTTCTCCCGGTAATGCATGCCCTACTATAGAAACAATTCAGGGGGCTGACTTTGTTATTCTTGTTACTGAGCCAACTCCTTTTGGATTGCATGATTTGAAAATAGCTATTGAAAGGGTAAAAAAATTCAATATCCCTTTTGGTATAGTAATAAATAAATATGGTTTGGGAGATAAAAGTCTGGAAAAGTTTTGCAACGATGAAGGAATAGAAATTCTAATGAAAATTCCATATAGCATGGAAATAGCAAGAAAATATTCCAGAGGGATGATATTAGTTGAAGAAAAAAGCTGGGAAAGGAAATTCAATGAGTTGTATGAAATAATAAAGAGGTGAAGCATGGATTTAGATAATAAAATAGAAGAGAATATGAAAAATGTGAAACATAAAATATCTATAATTAGTGGTAAGGGAGGGGTTGGAAAAACAACAGTCGCGGTAAATCTTGCTTATGCCCTTGCAATTAAAGGATACGAAACTGGTTTGTTGGATGCTGATATACATGGTCCAAATGTTGCAAAAATGCTTGGAATAGAAAATGAAAAAGTTTATGGAAGTGAGGATGGGATGAAGCCAGTAAAAGTTATCCCTCACCTAAAAGCAATTTCTCTTGCCCTCCTTTTAGAAAAAGATGTGCCTGTTATATGGCGCGGTCCTCTCAAAATGGTAGCAATAAAACAACTTGTTGGTGAGGTAAAATGGGGTAATCTGGAGTTCCTTATAGTTGACCTCCCTCCAGGAACAGGTGATGAGTCCTTAAGTATAGCGCAGATTTTAAAGAATTGTAATGCTGTAATAGTTACAACCCCTCAGGATGTAGCACTGCTTGACAGCAGGAGGGCGGCGAACTTTGCCCGCCAGGTTGGGATGAATATCATTGGTATTATAGAAAATATGAGCGGTTTTAAATGCCCATACTGCAGAGGGGAAATAAACTTATTTAAAATTGGAGGGGGAGAAGAGGCGGCTAAGGAATTAAATATAGATTTTTTGGGGAGGTTAAGCATAGATGAAAAAATTGTGATGGAAAGCGATGCTGGAATACCTTTTGTAAGTAAGGAAGGAGAGAGCAGAGAAATGTTCATGAAGATAGTGGATAAAATATTAGAAAAAATAGGAAAATGAAGGAAATTGCAATAGCATCTGGAAAGGGAGGGACTGGTAAAACAAGTATTGTATCATCTTTTGCAAAATTTGCTGAAGCTGTAATTGCTGACTGCGATGTTGATGCACCAAACCTTCATCTGATCTTTAATCCAGAAATAGAAGAAGCAATTC
Organism: Thermoplasmatales archaeon; assembly: GCA_014361245.1. Lineage (NCBI taxonomy): Archaea > Methanobacteriati > Thermoplasmatota > Thermoplasmata > Thermoplasmatales > Thermoplasmatales archaeon. The sequence goes on from JACIWB010000001.1 coordinate 14,433, forward strand.
CTTTTGAGGGAATGAAGGTTGCTGAGATAAATGAGAGATGTATAAAATGCGGGAAATGCGAAAGAAACTGCAGGTTTAATGCAATAGAAAATTTTAAAGTTATAGAGGAAAAATGCGAGGGATGCGGAGTGTGTGTATCTGTATGTCCAGCAAATGCGGTTGAATTGAAAAGAAGAATTATTGGAGAAATCTATGTTGCAAAAAGTAGGTTTGGACATCTTATATATGGTTTGCTCTCATCTGGAGAGGGAGGAGGAAAGCTCGTCAGCCAGATTAGACAGAAGGCAAGAGGATTTTCTCAAAAAAGAAACTTAATTTTGATTGATTCTCCAGCTGGTATAGGATGCCATGTAATAGCATCTATTACCAACGCAGATATGGTCATTATTGTAGCAGAGCCAAATCTATCATCAATTCATGATATGCACAGAATAATAGAGCTAGCAGAGCATTTTAAATCAAAAGTTTTGGTGATTATAAATAAATGGGATATAAATGAAGAGATGACAGAAAGAATTGAAAAATATTGCAAAGAAAAAAATATTAAAATAGTTGGTAAAATTCCTTTTGATAAAAAATTTGTGGAGGCAGTTATTGCTGGTAAAAGCATAGTTGAATATGACGAAAAAATTGCAAATCTTATGAAAGAGATATGGAAAAAAATTGAAGAAGAATTAAATTATCTGCGCTGATATATCCTCTGCCTCACGCTCGCAATAGTAGCATTTTATCCTGAGAGGATTTCTGCTTTTAACAATAAATTTTGTTTCTATTGGCTCCTTGCTATTTGATATGCAATTTGGATTTGCACATCTAACAATTCCAACAATTTCATCTGGTATTGAAACCTTATATTTTTCTACAACCTCATAGTTCCTTATTATATTTATTGTTGCATCTGGAGCAATTAATGCTATCTTATTCACTTCCTTTGGATCAATCTCCCTATTTTCTATCTTGACTATATCCTTAACCCCTCTTTTACCAACAACATTCATTGCAATACTTATAACTGAATCTGCATATTTCTCAGTTATTCCCAGTATTTTAAGCACTTTTAAAGCATTTCCAGGAGTAATGTGGTCAATAACAGTTCCATTTTTTATTGGCTGAACTTTTAGCTCCTTCATTCAATCGCCCCCAGCACAAGTGCCAGCAATGCCATCCTTACAGGTATGCCATTGAAAGTTTGCTTGAAATATACAGCATTTTTTGTTTCATCTATTTCTGGAGAAATTTCATCAACTCTAGGCAAAGGATGCATTATTATCATATCCTCTTTTGCTTTCTTAAGAATTTCTTTATCTATCCTGTAACTCCCAGCAACCTTTTTATATTCCTCTGGATCAGGAAATCTTTCCTTCTGTATTCTGGTAACATAAAGAACATCAACATCGCTCAAATCCTCTATATTATTTTTCGTCTCTATATTTACCCCCATTTCTTTGCATTCTTCAACAACTTCTTTTGGCATCTCCAATTCCTTAGGAGAAATAAATATCATATCAACTCCAAAAAGAGCAAGGGCATAAGCCAATGAATGAACAGTTCTCCCATATTTCAAATCACCGAGCAGAGCAACAACATTTCCCTCAATTTTCCCTTTTTCCATTTTTATCGTAAATAAATCAAGCAGGCATTGAGTAGGATGATGCCCCGCTCCATCCCCCCCATTTATAATTGGCACATTCGCAAATTTTGCCGCCATGCGGGCTGAGCCCTCCTGCGGGTGGCGCATGACTATTACATCGCAGTAGCTTTCCGCTGTTCTTATTGTGTCTGCTAAGCTTTCACCTTTCTGCATCGATGTTGTTCCTGGCTGGGAAAAGCCAATTACGCCTCCGCCAAGCCTTTTCATCGCCGCTTCAAAAGATAATCTTGTTCTTGTAGATGGCTCAAAGAAGAGGGATGCCATTATGTAGCCGTTAAGAAGAGAGCTTTTCTTTTCTCCCTTTGCAATTGGCATCATTTTTTCAGCAACATCAAGAATATGCAAAATTTCTTCCTTACTAAAATCTCTTATACTTATAACATCCCTTCCTCTAAACTTCATTAACAATATATGTTTTTGAGTTAATAAAATTAATCTTTTAGGGCAAAAACCAAAACCTCATTTTCCACTTCTTCCTTTTCATTTTTTCCTGTTGCCTTTAGGATATGAAATCCTTCTGGAAAATTAAAATCGAAATAAATGTCCCCATTTCCTTTATAAATAATTTCATTGTCAAGATAAAGAAGGCTTTCAGAAACATTTATTGCCTTGCATAATATTTTTGAACTCCCAACTACAACAGTATTTTGGCTGTAAATTATTTTCCTTCCATCTACATAAATTCCATATCTTGGCTCTTCTATAACAACAGCTGTTTCGCTTGCTGGAGGAATTTCAGAATTTGCAGTCCATGCAATTGCTCTCCTTAGTATCCACCAGTTATAGCTTATTCCGCTTGAATTGTTGCTTACCCAGTTATAAATGAACCAAGTGAAAGGAGAAAGATTTTCTCTAACTGGAAATTCTTCAACATATCCATCAAAAAATGTCTCTCTTTCTGGATGAGGACCAAATAAAACAACTTTTCCTTTTCCATATGTTGTTGCAATTGCAGCATACTCTCCTTTTATATCAGTAGTAATATTTTTATATGGAACCCATTCTCCCCTCCATATCCAGTAATGCAAAGGAGCTACTTCCATTGGCTCTTCAGCATAGATAGCAAGAGGGACCACTTCTCCAAATTTTTCATCTTTAAAATTCGCCTCGCGCATTCCAGGTCCTCCCCAGTATCTTATGCTCCTTTCCATTCCATAAAATCCGCTGAATATAGGATTTTCGCTTAAATTTATATAAATTTTTAGGGGCACACCTCCATATCTCCAATTAGAGCGCCATAGATACTGCCATTCCTCATACTGCTCATCGTTAACATAAACATTTGCTATTTTAAGCAGAAAAGGATTTAGAAAACTATTTACATCGATATCGTCAAACCCAACGCTGGCAAGGTTTGCTCCCCCACATACTCCTACATATCCTCCTCCCATGCTAACGAATTTCCTTACTTCATTTCTCCACCTTGCATCCACCGCATCCAGATAGGGGCGGGCGATGCCAGGAATAATAAATACATCGTAAGAAGATAGCCTTCCTTCTATTACATCCTCCCTCGTTACTATCTCTGGTGAAATTCTATATTTTACTCCATTTTCAATCCAAGAATAATAAATTGCATCTTTAATTTCTTCTGCATATCTTTTAACTCCAGAAAAATATATTGCAACCTTTATCTCCTTTTCCTCCTTTAGAGCATAAGCAGGGAGAATGATTATGAGAACTGAAATAATCAACAAGCAACGCATATCTGTAATTAAATAACTTTTTAAATAATTTTACATCATATTTTCTATATTTTTTTCGAGTCTTTTCAACTTTTCATCCATCACTTCAATCATATGATTTGCTGTTTCCATCAATATTTTTAAATATTCATCACTCACATATATCTTCCCATCTTTTCCGATTGGCACATCCAGCCTCTCAGTGCTCAGCAATTCAACAACAAATCTTCCATCTAAACTTTTTATTGAAGAATATTTAAAGCCACTATTGTTTGCTATGCTCAAAATTTTTTTAGCATTTAATATCGAAATTGTAGAAATATGAAAAATTGGAGATTGAACCAAAAACCATATTTCTCCCTTCTTCCCCTTTTTAATCGCCTCCTCAAGCTCTTCCTCACTAATTTTGCGATGCCATTTTCCAAGAAATCTTGCATTCTTCTTTCTTCCAAAAAATGGAACTTCTATTATTGCTATTCTTCCAGAGCAACTGCTCGTAGTAAAGAAATCCTCCTTTTTATTTATCTTTTCTACAATTGGAATTACCTTTTCATCCGCTTTTTCTTTCTCAATTGCCTCCTCAAGTGCTTTTAATGCTTTCCTTCTCGTATGAATAAATCCACTGCCTTTTTGCACAATGCTTAAAATATCCTTGAACTCTCCTCTCCTTATTGCCATCGTTCCAAAAAATCCAACAATTATTCCAGCAACTAAATCAGCGATTAAATCGCCCATTGTATTGTCCAGACTTACCTGCGAAGCGGGATAGCCAAAAAAAATTTTATCATAAAAAAACTCAGCAATTTCCCACAGCCCGCCTATGGCAATGCTGAAAATAACAACAAAAAATATCATTGCGGAAAAATCCATATATACACGAGGCGAAAAAACAGTCAGGATGTATACCAAAATCAAGGCAAAGAAAGAAATTATGGCTGAAACAATGAAATGAGCAAATTTATCATAGAAAGGAAGAGAATAAAGTCCAAGCGCTCCCCCCCATATATGCAATGAAACTGAAAAAACAATAAGAAATTCAAATATCCATGGAAGCGATATCTTCAAATTTCTCTTTATTATGGTTGGCAGAAGAGATAAAAATAAACCGAAGAAGCATGCAAGGGATTGAATAAAGTAGCCCTTATATATGCTGTAAATTCCTATCATAAATATTATAGCTTCCAGAACTCTTGATATCAAAAGTTCAATTTTAAGTTCCATAACAGGAATAATAAAAAGATATAAACATATTTTTCTTAATCTCCTCTACCTATTTCGATCATTCTCTCAAGCGGCTTTCTCGCATTTTCAATTATTTCATCGGGCAATTTTATTTCATGCTCCATCCTTTCCATGCTTTTTATAACCTTTTCCAAAGTTATTTTCTTCATATTCGGACATATTGCTTTTTCTATATAATAAAAATTCTTTTCAGGCATCTCTTTTTTCATTCTATAGCATAACTCCTTTTCCGTTCCAATTATAAATTCTTTTGATTTGGAATCTTTTGCATATTTTATCATTCCTTCTGTAGAGGCAACTTTATCCGCAATATCAATGACATCCTCACTGCATTCGGGATGAACAATTATCTCCGCCATCGGATGCTCCTTCTTTATTTTCAATATATCCTCTTTTTTAATCCGAACATGCGTCGGGCAGAAGCCAGGCCATAGATATATATCCTTATCCTTAACAAATCTTTTTACATATTTTCCCAGATTTTCATCTGGTGTAAATATTACTCCATTTCTCATTCTATTTACAACTTTTACCGCATTTGAGGATGTGCAACATACATCGCTTATTGCCTTAACTTCAGCTGGAGTATTTACATAAGAAACAATTTCATACCCATATTCTTTCTTTTTCTTTAATAAAGATTCTGCATCAACCATTTTTGCCATCGGACAAATTGCCTGCTTATCTGGATGAATAACAACTTTTTCTGGATTGAGTATTTTTGCTGTCTCAGCCATGAAATCAACACCACAAAAAATTATTACATCCACATCTGTCTTCTTTGCCTTCATTGCAAGAGAAAAAGAATCACCAACAAAATCGGCGATATCCTGTATTTCTGGAAGTTGATAATTATGGGCAAGTATAACTGCATTTCTTTTTTCTTTCAATTTTTCTAATTTTTCCACGATGTTATATGAAAATGGTATAAATGTTTTTTTAGTTTTAACATTGCTTTAATTTTCAAAAATTTAAAAATGTTTAAATATTTTTCTGGAATTTGCTTTTATGAGCTTAAAAGGAGAAGTACTTAAGGCAATGACGGCGCTCATAACCGCCGCATTCGGACTTGTGGCTGCTCTTGCGTGGAACGGGGCAATTCTTGCAATCTTCAAAGCAATATTTGGGGAGCAGGAATCTATTCCAGCGATGCTCGCATATGCAATAATAGTTACAATTATAGCAGTTATAGCAACAATAATGATAGCAAGGGCTGCAGCAAAAGTAAAGGAATAAAAAATTTTAATTAACCAAAAAGCTAACATAAAAGAAAGGAATTAATAGAGATTAGTATTTAATATTTATGAAAAGGAAATTTTTAGCAATTGGCATAGCAATTTTTATATCTGCAATATTAGCAACTGGAAGTATATTATTTCTTTATCCTTATGAGCCGAAGCAGCCCCCAAGAGCAGATGATAGCAGTTCAACACCCGAAGGTTTGAAAGAGGTGGCAAATGCAAACAACCAATTTGCATTGAAACTCTATTATGAACTTGCTAAGAATGAAGGAAACATTTTTTATTCCCCCTATAGCATTCTATCCGCTCTTTTGATAACATATGAAGGAGCAAAAAATGATACAGCTGAAGAAATGAGAGATGTGCTTGCTCTTCCAGATGAAGAAATAATCAGACCAAATTTTGCTTTACTTTATAATAAAATTAATGAAAATGATTATACTAGAACTGGAAATGCTTTATGGGTGCAAAAAGATTTTTTATTGTTTGAAGAATATAAAAGGAATGTTGAAAGATATTATGGTGGAAAAGCATCAAATTTAGATTTTTCTGATGAAAAATCAATGGAAATAATAAATCGTTTTATAGAAGAACAAACAAATGGCAAAATAAAAGATTTTATTAAAGAAATTGACCCAACTACAAGATTAATTATTACAAATGCAATCTATTTTAAGGGAATATGGAAATATGAATTTAATAAATCATTCACATATGAAGAAGATTTCAAAATAAATCAAACAAATATTGTAAAAGTCCAGATGATGTGCTTGAAGCCAGATAAATTCTTTAAATATGCTGAAACAGATGATTTGCAAATTCTGGAATTGCCTTATAAAGGAGAGAAATTTTCCATGCTAATATTTTTGCCAAAAAAAGAAAGCCTGGATTTAAACAATCTCGAAGAGTGGAAAAGCATGATGAAAGAAACAATGATAGATGAAATTCACCTTCCAAAATTTGAAATTGAAACATCATACACATTAAATGAAAATCTAAAATCTTTAGGAATAATATCTGCTTTCCAGCCAGGAAAAGCGGATTTTTCAGGTATAACAAGCGAAAAAATTTGGATTGGAGCCGTAATTCATAAGGCATACATCAGTGTTGATGAGGAAGGAAGCGAGGCAGCCGCTGCAAGCGCTGTTATCATGCCCACTTCAGCGCCATCAAAAATTATTTTTAAAGCCGACCATCCATTTATATTCATAATACAAGAAAGGGATACTGGAAGTATTTTATTTTTGGGCAAGATTGTTAATCCAACTAAATAAATATTTATACCAGAATATACTTTTTAATAAATGAAATTAGGGATAATAGGTTGCGGGGCAATAGGAACCGATGTTGCAAGAGCGGCAGATGTAATGGAGGAAATTGAGGAAATTTATCTTTATGACATAGTAGAAGAGAAGGCAAAAAAGCTTGCAAAAGAGCTTAAAAAAGCAAAATTTGAGAAAGTAGAAAAATTTTTGGAAAAAGTTGATGTAATTTTTGAAGCGGCATCCCAGCAGGCGGTTTATGATTATGCAGAAAAAATAGTAAGTGAAGGAAAGGACCTTGTAATAATGACAATAGGAGCTCTTTTTGATGATGAATTTAGGGAAAGATTGATTAAAAAAGCAAAAGAAGGTGGGGCTAAAATATATCTTCCATCTGGAGCGGTGGCTGGCTTGGATGCAATAAAGGCTGCAAGCATAGGAGAGCTTGATGAAGTTACCCTTGTAACAACAAAAGCACCTGAAGCATTTGGAAAACATTTTGATAAGAGGACGATACTCTATGAGGGAAATGCAAGGGAGGCAATAAAACACTTCCCGAAAAATATAAATGTTGCGGCATGCCTGTCTTTGGCGGGAATTGGCTTTGATAATACAAAGGTTAAAATCGTGGCTGACCCAGTTATAAAATACAACAGCCACAAGATATTAGCTCATGGAAAATTTGGAAGGCTTAGAGCAGAAGTAGAAAACTTGCCAAATCCAAAAAATCCGAGCACAAGCTATCTTGCCTCACTTTCAGCAATTGCAGTGCTTAAAAAGCTTGTAAATCCCTTGCAGATAGGAATATGAAAAAATTATTGCTTTGCACGGCAATTATTCTTCTCGTTTCAGGAGCTTACCTATGCTATAATAAAACAAAAAAATTGAATGAAATGGTTTGCCAGGGTTGCATTGCAATAGTTTCAAAATCACAAAAATTTGGGGAATTCTGGATTGAATATCCGCATAACTATGGAATGAATGGTATACCAACTCATCCTGAATGGGCTATAAACTTCTCAAAAAATAATATTTTGATGATTTTTTTCTATGGACCCGCATGCGAGCCGTGCAAGCAGCAATGGGAGGAAATGAAGAATGAGGGCATGGTTGAAGGGAGTGAAGAAGATGGAAAATTTTCTCAAAATTTTAGCTACGCCATACTTGTTACAATAGACATATCAAAGGATGCAGAAAATACAATAGGAATTTATAATTCAAAAAGCTCTGTTCCTACAACAGTGATTATGTTTGAAAAAAACGAAAAAATTTACTGGTATGCCTTCTCAGGCCCGCCAGACGGAAAAGGAGGAAGACCCTCAATAGACGAACTGAAAAACATATTGGAAAAAGCGAAGGGTGAGAAATGGCCTGCAATTTGAATTGCCCCGCCTGCCCGCTTGCCTATGCCTGCATACCTCTTGCAATTGCATCATTTTTTGCACTAAAAAAAGCGGGATTGCAGAAAAAAAGGATTGTTTCACAGCTTTCCTTTCTTTTAATAAGCAATTTTTCCTTCATCTTTGGGGCAACTGGCTTAATTTATTCCTATTTTTATTGCTGGGAAAGTCCTCTGGCAATTGCTGCGTGTCCAATCGGAGTGCTTGAACATGCATTTGCTGACAGAACTTTTTATCTTTTGATTTATTTAGGTGGTACGATTTTTACAGTTAGCATGATTTTTGGAAGGGCTGCATGTGGGTGGGCATGCCCTATTGGTTTTTTGCAGGATTTAATTAAGGGTAGGAAAATAAAAAAGAAAGACAACAAATTCAGATATGCTAAATATTTTATTCTTATTGCAATTCCTTTCGCATGCTTTTTTACTGGAAAATTGGCTTACACGGATATTTGCCCTATAGGAGGACTAACTGGAACACTGCCTTATTTACTGATTAATCCAACAGGTTACACATTCACTGTTTTTTTCTATCCAAAGATGATTTTTGTTGCAGGATTCTTTATTTTGATAATTCTTGTAGCAAGGGGGTGGTGCCGGTATCTATGCCCTGTTGGGGCGATGATGGCTTGCTTTAACAGGATAAGTTTTTTGCAGATAAAGTATAGTGAAGAAAAATGTATAAAATGCTTTAAATGCTCTAAAATATGTCCGATGCAGATAGAAATGCCATATGAAAATAAAAGCAATGAATGTATAAGATGTGGAAAATGTATTGATGCTTGTCCAACAAATGCTATTGAATTTAAATGGCAATAAGAAAATTTGAATATAAGGACATAGATGCAGTTTTGAGGATTGCTAATGAATCCTTTCCAGAAAAATATTCATCTGAATTCTTACTTTATTTATGGACTTCCTATCCAGATGGGTTTTTAGTCGCTGAAAAAAACCATGAAATTGCTGGCTTTATAATCAGTGTAAAAATTTCTAAAACAGATTTAAGAGTTCTAATGCTCGCGGTAAGTAAAAAATATAGGAGGCAGAGCATAGGAAGCTCTCTTTTAAGAGAACTTATTATAAGATTTCCAGAAGTAAGAAGGATTTTTCTTGAAGTAAGAACAGATAATGGAGAAGCAATAAAATTTTATCAGAAAAATGGCTTTAAAATAAGAGAAAAAATAAACGATTTTTATACTGATGGCTCGCCTGCATATGTTATGGAGAAAACTATTTTTTGAAATAAAATTATAGGATAAAGGGAAGCAATTCAGATTTTATTTCTTCTTTTTTCTTATTAAAAAAATAAGGAATGAAAATAGTAAAATAAGGAAGGAGAAGGATGGTGTTTCATTTCTTCTTTCTATTTCCTTTTCAGTTGAAAATGAAAGAGAAAAATCATCATTTAAATTCAATCCTCTTAAATCTTTAGCATTTTTTGATATATTTACAAAATATTTTTTTCCTTTCTCAAAATCAATTTTCAAAATTAATTTATCTTCATTCCATTCAAAAACAGTTTCAGCAGGGGGATAAATAAATAAATTTTCCTCTACAGAACTTTTATTCATTTTACTTGAGAATTTTATTTCAATTCTTTCATTTATTGATATATTTTCCTCTCCATCAAAAATATTTGTAGATAATATCGATGGATTTGTTATTGAAAAAGAAAAGAAAAAATTATCTTTTAATGGATTTCCATTTTTATCTTCCATATAATCTGTTACTGTGACATTATATTTCCCCGCAGAGTAATATTTTGGATAAATTAAAAGCAATGAATCATTTTCTTCCCATTCATAACTAAAACTGATGAATGGCTTTATTTTTATTGCATTATGAAGAATAGGATACATTGGCTCCGAGAATTTAATTTTTATAAATTCATATAACTCGCTATTAAATGGCTCGGCATAGCTCACTTCCGGAGGAATGTTATCTGGAGAGGATGTAAAAAATGAAAAATAAAATTCTTCCATTTTTTGCCCGCTGATGCGGGATGCATTACTTATTTTTATAGTATAAAGAGTATTATATTCCATATAAGGCTCCAAAATCAATTCTTTTTCATTCTTCCATTCCAGGAAATAGCTTGCATTTGGAGATATTTCTATTTCAATGCTTTTATTCATCTCATGGGAGAATTTTATTATAATAGAAGCATGCACCGGAACATTCTCGGATTTATTTTCGGGATAATGATAAACAACTTTTGGGGAAGAGGTATCTACTATAAACTTATATGATATTTCACTTATCTGCCCGATGCTATCTTTTGCTCTTAAAAAAAATTCATATTCTCCATCACTTAAGTTATAATCTGCTTTTCTGTTTTTATCCCAGTTGCTCCATTCTTCATTGCTCATCCTGTATGAATAAAGAATTTCACCCTCATCTTCTCCACTCCATTCAAAGGTTACATTCCCATAGCCCTCAACATCTCTTGGTTTCCTTGTAAAATATATATATGGCGGGGCATCTTCCGCCGGCGGGCTCGCAATGCATGCATCCACAAAATTTGCCAAAAAGGCATGCGTATCAGATGGAGGGTCTGAATATCTCATTTCCGATTGATTTCTGAAAACGACTGCTATTGCCATTACATTTTCCTTGTTTGTTGCTTCATTAAAGACTGCATCTATTCTCATTTTTTCATTTTTTTCAATATTTATTTCTCTTTTTATTGCATATCCGAGCAGTGCAAAATGAAATGGATTTCCTCTCGCATCCTTCCATCTCGAAGTTGGTTCAACAACATAAACTTTTAAGTAGCCACTATAATTTTTACTTTCTCTATTCTCTATTTCAACTGATATGTTAAGCCCTTCATTTCTCCATATAACCCTCATTGAAAGATTTATGTTTGCTCTGCTCCTTGCAAGAGAACTTTCAATCGCTTTTATATAATCCGATTTACTTTTCTTTCCAAATAAAACTTCATATCCACCATCAAAAAAAGCCGTTGGATAACCATACACATTGTATTCATTAACTCTTTCATTTGCATCGCTGCTTTTATCAGCAACAAGAGAAACAAAATAGAATGGATATTGATGCGAGCTATAAATTTCATAAATAATTTCGCTCACATCAGGGCAGGCGGTGCATGTTGTAGTTGTTGCTTCCTCACAAAATACATTTGCATTTGCCTTCAAAACGAAAAATAATAGTATGAAAGATAGGATTGCAAGATATTTTTTCATGTTAATGAATTTATTTATGCATTTTAATTTTTGCCATTATTAAAAGAGCCACTGATATTAAAATAATTTCAAACCCTGGTGTTTTTTTGCTGTTCACCTTTATTATATCTTCCTTAATAACATTATTATCAACGATTATTGCAATTTCGAAATTCCCTTCATTTGTTGCATTGAATTTCGCAACCCATTTGCCATTTTCATATTTCATCTGCTCATAAAAGCAAGCATCTTCATTAGGACAATATTTAAGCTTTACCACACTTGCACTTGTTACATTTTCTATTTCAGCATATACTGTTACAACATCCCCAACTTTTGGCTGAGAGGGCTCCCAAGTAACATTTACAGCTCCGGCAAAAGAAGAAAAAAGGATGAGGAAAAGAATCACTGCTTTCATATCTTCACCTTGTATATCATTATCTCGTCTCTATATTCATCCCACGCAGAAGTATATCCCTTCACAATTATCTGCGTAAATTTCTCATCTAAAACCTCACTGTTATTGTAGTCCTCGTTCCACTTCCACTCAAACGGCGGCTCGCTGTCGCTGTGCATCACTTTCAGCCCGCACCCGCAAGCCATAGGCAGCAGGAAATCAACAACTTTTATATCGGATGTTGCATAGACCTCAACATTTATATCTCCAATTACAATCTGCCCCAATATTGGAAATACTTTTATTCCAAAAACATAAATTCCATTTCTTGGCTTTGTTATCCTGCAGGATGAAAGAGTATGGGGCATACTAACCTGCAATGTTGCTGGCTCACTTTTTGCTCCATGCTCATCTGTTGCTGTAACAGTAACTACATAAGTTCCCTTTTCCTGCCATGTATGTTTTGCCTCTACCTGCTGGCCAGAATTTACATATGGAGTGCAGAATTCATTTCCATCTCCCCACTTAAAACAGTAAAATATTTTGTCTCCATCTGGGTCATTTGCAACAGCAGTAAAAGTATATTCCTTTCCCGCTTCACCGCTTGATGGTCCATTTATTGTTGGCTTCTCTGGTGGATTGTTTGCAATTGCCAGTGCCGAAAAAACAAGCATTCCTACTATAAATATTGTCAGTTTCTTCATATTCATATATTTATCACATATAGATAGATCTGCTCTTCCGCATAGTTTCCATTCACATCATATGCTCCTATGATAAGAGTATGGCTTCCAAAGGTTCCGTCATATAGGCACTCATATGGTGGCTCATTGTCATCAAGCAATGTTTCCCCACAAACTGTGAAAACAACATTTTTAACTCCTGAATCATCTGTAACATTTGCCTTCAATGTTATTTTTCCAAAAACTATTGCGGTTTCTATGGGCAATGATAATATTTCCCTGTCAAATAGATACAGGCATCCTTTCTTTGGCTTTTCAACAATTATGTTCGGTGGGGTTACATCACCCATTTCAAGATTTTCTATTGTAACATTTATTTTTAAAATAGCACCACACTCGCATCCGGTTAGCCAGTCAACTTTAAGATTTAGGTTTAAGTCATGCACATCTTGTCCCATGCAATAATTTATTGCATTTTCATATGTTGCTTCATTGCTTGTTCCTCCAACAAGCACCTTTCTTCCACCGTCAAAGAATGCAGTTGGATAACCGTATAAATTATAATCATTTTTTAATCTATTATAAGCTATACTATTCACATCCCCTATCATGGAAACATAGTAGAAAGGATATACATTCTTATCAAAAATGCTCTTCAGCGCCCCTCCCATTGCGGGACAATATGGACAATATGTAGCGGTTGCCACTTCTATAAATACTGTATGAGTTGTACCCTCTTTAGAATTGCTTCCTTCCTCGCCAGGCCTTGCGGCGGCGCAGGCATCAACATAATATGCATTGAAAGGATTCCTGCTTGGTGGGTATGCGTAACCTTTATGGGGCGAGGGGTTGAAAAGAGCGGCTATCACCATTATGTTGTCTTCACTCACATCTGGATAATTAGATTGAGAGGGGACCCAATCGACTTCTATATTTGCTTTCTCCATATAGGGAACATTTACATTTTCGTCATAAGCAAATTCAAGAAAACCAAAGTTGTAAGGATTTTTATTGTAGTCATTCCATCTTGATATTGGCTCTAAAATATATATTCTTAATCTTCCACTATATCCAATGCTCTGGCTTAAGGGCATACTAACCTGCAATGTTGCTGGCTCACTTTTTGCTCCATGCTCATCTGTTGCTGTAACAGTAACTACATAAGTTCCCTTTTCCTGCCATGTATGTTTTGCCTCTACCTGCTGGCCAGAATTTACATATTGAGTGCAGAATTCATTTCCATCTCCCCAGTCAAAACAGTAAAATATTTTGTCTCCATCTGGGTCATTTGCAACAGCAGTAAAAGTATATTCCTTTCCCGCTTCACCGCTTGATGGTCCATTTATTGTTGGCTTCTCTGGTGGATTGTTTGCAATTGCCAGTGCCGAAAAAACAAGCATTCCTACTATAAATATTGTCAGTTTCTTCATGTTTATCACCAGTGGTAAATAATTATTTATATTAAAATTTTGCTCATCATGTAATCATCTGTTTTCAAATAAATAGATATATGGAAGGACAGGCAAAAAAAGCATCTTTTGGGAGGGGATGGGATGCCTTTGCAACCAGCCTATCCTTCCAAAATTATAGAAAAAAACAATATATATTAATTTCGTTTTTTTATATTCCATGGCAATTGGTAGCATTTGTCATTAATGCAAACTTTTTTAATCGATTTTATATAGCACATATGGAAAATGAGGAAATAAAGCTTCCGGAATTTGATGAAAAAAAATTCAAGGAAAAGGAAAAGAAAAAAGCAAAGATATATTTTATATCTTTTATTTTTGGATTAATAATGGCAATTCTATGTTCTTTCTTCTGGGTAAATTTGCCATCAAACATTAGATGGCTTCTCTGCTTCCTGCTCGCAATTTCTTCAATTGGCTTTCTTGCAAAATTTTTCCAAATATTTAAACTGGATATCAAAAATTTCAGCAAAAAAGATTGGATTGCTTCAATATTTTATTATTTTATAACATGGTTAGCATTTTTTATACTTTTTATAAATCCACCATTCCATGATGTTTCCCCTCCAAAGATAGAGGTTGTTGCACTCCCAGAAATTCAGCAGGAAAATGGAACAATAAATCTTTTTGCTCTTATAACAGATAATTCATATGTTAGCAATGTTGTAATAAATATATCTGGAAATGAATATGAAATTAAAAAAGATAATAACTCTGTTTATTCCTATAATCTAACCTATCCCGTAAGCGATTATTTCATTGTTGCAAAGGATAAAAACAATAATGAAGCAAAATATGAAGGAAAAGTCACATATAAAAACAATTTAATAAAGATAGAAAGCGATGAAGTTTTAAATTCCTCATCAGAGATTGAAATAAAGGTTTATAAAAACATAAGCAAAAAAGGTTTTAGAGTATTTTATAGAATTGGAGAATATGAGGTAAATGCAACAAAATCAGGAGAGACAGGGGATTATTTAATCTATTCAACATCCCCACAATACATTGGATGGAAAAAAAATTCATTAAATGAAATCGAAATATTTGTTGAGGTAATTCACTATTTCCCTGGTATAAAAGATGCATATTCAAATAAAATATATGGAGGAAAATATTATTTCCAAACCACCGATGATGCCAATATAGGAGTGCTTGAATCGCCCGTCCCGAAAGATTTGCCCCAACCCGAGCCGCTCCGCACGCCTGGCTTCGAACTCGTTTTGCTGATACTTGCAATAGCTTTATTTTTGAGAAAGAAGAAATGAAGCATCGATTTCAAAAGCAATAACTGGATAGGAAAGTTCAAAATTGCATATTACAGATGGCTTTATTTCTCCAAAATATCCCACTTCTATTCCATTATGAAACAGTGAAGCACATCTCCCGTCTATAAAAGAAGGATGCTTTTTTTCCTCCAATTCCATTTTCTTTCCAAAGTTTCTTAAAATTGCTTCAACAATTGATTTGCATTCGCTGAAATTTGTCTTCGCATCTATTTTTACTCCTGATAGCATGGTTTTCTGCTCGATTTTTTTATCGCAAATCTTAACTACATCCCCCGCTTCATATATCTGCTGTGGCAAACTATGATGCTTATTTTTTGAAAGGATATCAAGTAAAGAAGGAATTAGAGATTGCCTTATTATAGCATGCTCGCTTGATAAGGGATTTTCTATTTCAACAGCATTTCCTTCCATTTCCATTTTCCTGAATTCCTTTTCTTTTCCTGAGATATTTAATGTCAAAACCTCATTGAAACCCAGCCCAATCATTGTAATATGCAACTTCTCATTCGAAAGAGATGAGCCAAATGTAAGCGATTTTGGTAATATTTCATTGAATTTTTCATACCCATACCCCTTAGCTATATCTTCAACTATATCAATTTTATGAAGTATATCTATTCTCCATGGGGGAGAAAAAACAACCATTCTATCTCCTTTAAAATGTACCTCATGACCCATTTTTTCAAGCGCTTCAACAATTTTTTCTTTTTCATCAAAACCAAGCAATTTTTTTATGTATTTTGTTTCTAATTCATTTTTTGAATTTTCAAATTCAGGAGTGCATTTTTCAACCTCATCCTCTATTTTAACCTGATAAATTTTTCCTCCTCTCTCCGCGAGAGATGTTGATATTATTATTAAAGCATCCTTTACCGCCTTTTTATCGGTTCCAGTAACATCTATGAATATATTTTTTGTTTTTTCAGTTACTGCTGTTAGCTGACCATTTATTATAGGGGGAAAAGATAAAACACGCTCATGTTTATCAATTATTATCGGATATAACTCCTTTCCTTCCAGCAAATGGGCATAGACGATGCCTTTTTCGTGTTTTTCAAGGATTTCCTTTAAATTCATCTCTTCATCTCTTGCAAGAGGAATAAATCTTATTTCGTCTGGCTTTACTCCCTTATAAACAAATGGTTGTTCAACCTTATCAAAATCATGTACTCCTATAGCAACCTTTTTTCTATTTTTTCCAATGGATAAATGGAGCTTTTCCTGCAGTTCCATAAGAGAAGCTATAGAATCGCTGTTAAATTTTATATCTTTTATCAGACAACCCATAATATAGGGACGAACATCCTTAACACTTTTCTCAACTTTTAAAAAAACATCCGATTTTTCTATTTTATATCTTTTTATTCCTTTTTCTATTCCCATAAAATTTCTGAGGGCTCTTGCAATCCCTTCGACACTCAACATATCTGGGCGATCTGGAAATATTTCGATGAAAATTTCATCTCCATCAATTTTTTCTATATTTAATCCCATACCTGATATTTTTTCTACTAATTCTTCTTTTTTAAATTTTACTCCAATAAGTTCAGTTAAATCGCTACAACTTATGCTGATGACTGGCATCTTTGGATAATCAAAAAATGATATATCATTTTTTTGATTCACATGGCACTTTCAACAAATTCTCGCCTCTGGATTTTAAATGGCTAAAATGCAGTTAAACATCTTGCTTTGAGGATGTTTTTTAATGCCCATTTATATATGGAGCCCTATCTTAATTAGTGGCTTATTCTTGCAATAAACCAAGAAGCTATTGACAAATCTTATTACATCTATTGCCATGCAACGCCTTTATTTTCTGAATTAGTAAATAATTGGGCAGATTTATGATACCATCTGCCATGCTTCATTATTCTGCATAGTAAAGAATTATGGCAATCATAATTTCTATCTTTTTCTTGTCCCAGCAAAAGATATTTTTTCCTAACTAATTCTATTAGTTAGTGTGGCATTTCTTATTTTTTAAATTTTCAAATTCTTAAAGTGCCATAAAACCTTACCAAAAAACTTTAATAAATGATTTTAATTTAATCATATGAAAAAATTAATGGTTTTAGTAGGAGCTATAATGATTTTACCTATTGCAATAGCTCAACCTACAATAAATTCCGTAAGTGATGCTCCTGATCCTGTTGAAGTTCCTGGATATAATAATATTACTGCAGATATAACAGGAGCAACTAATGCTTATGTTGAAATATATTATCCAAATTCAACATTGAAAGGAAATTATTCAATGACAAATATTCCACCAACGACATGGTATTACAATTCAACATATGCCTATCCTGATCCTCTAGGAACATACACATATGTAGTTAAAGCATATGATGGAGTCGATTGGGCAGAATCATCATCCTATACTTTTACATTACAAGATACAACATCTCCATCCTCAAGCATTTCAGCAATAACTCCCTACTGGAGAAATTCATCAGTCACAATAACTGCATCTGCAACAGATAATTATGCTGTTTCAAATGTATCATTATGGTATCGCTATTCCACAGATAATTCTTCATGGGGAACATGGACTTTCTTTGGAAAGGATGAAAACACTCCATGGCAGTGGAATTTTAATTTTCCAGATGGGGAGGGCTATTATGAATTTTATTCAATAGCAAATGATACATCCGCAAATACAGAAAGCAAAACAATAGCGGATGCAATAGCGGGATATGATGCTTCGTCTCCCTCTTCAAGTGTTGATTCAATGGCATACTGGTATAATACACTTCCTGTTGTAATAACTGCTACCGCAAATGATGCCTTATCTGGAGTTAAAGAAGTTACCCTCTACTACAGATACAGTGCAAATAATGCAACATGGCAACCCTGGAACATTTTTTCAACAGATACATCTTCTCCATGGCAATGGAATTTCAATGCTCCAAATGGAGATGGATATTATCAGTTTTACACAATTGCAAAAGATAATGCAAATAATATAGAAAGCGCTCCTCCAGCGGCGGATGAAGATGCCGCAATAGATACGCATGCTCCAACTACAATAATTGACCCCTCAGGAGGCTATGTTTCACCTTCTTCTTCAATAACCCTAAACGCAACAGATACGCCAGCGGGGATAAATGCAACATATTACCGCATATGGAACGGAAGCTGGTCGCCAGCGCCAGGCACGGGCTATGGAAAGGATAGTAACTTCTCAATTTACTCTGGAGCTTTTTCCCTTACTACAGCTGGAACAAATTATGTTGAATTTTATAGCGATGATAGATTAGGAAATGAAGAAACAACACATAATGTTACCTTCACAGTTGATAATCTGCCACCAGCAATATCTGGTATTTCAGTAAATCCATCAACACAGGTTATCGGAGGATATGTAAATATTTCATGCGATGTAAGTGATTCGGGGGCGGGTGTGGATAAAGTTTATCTGGTTATAATTTATCCATGTGGTTCGGGAGAATGCAATTTTTCAATGAATTATATAAGCTGTCATACATATTATTTAAATCAGACATATACAACAATTGGGACATATAGCTTTAGGATAGTCGCTCATGATAACGCATGCAACTGGGCAAGCAGCAGCATATACAATTTTACAATAACTGGTCCAAATAGCCCACCGATCACATCTTGCATTCTTGACCCTGCCTCGCCAAGCGGAGAAAACGGATGGTATTTGGACAATGTAAATGTAACATTAAATGCAACTGATCCAGATGGAGATACAATTGTTTATACAAAATATAGAATAGATGGAGGAAGCTGGATAAACTATAATGGAACATTTACTATAAGCGATGAAGGAGAGCATCTTTTAGAATTTTATAGTGCGGATGATAAGGGAAATATAGAAAATATAAAAAGTGTCTCTATAAAGATAGATAAATCTGAGCCATTTGTAACTCTTGAAAGACCAATTCCAGGCTATCTATATCTGTTTGATAGAGCAATCTGGCCTCTTGCAACAGGTAATACGGTTATAATAGGAAGAATAGTTGTAAGAGCAATTGCTATAGACCAGCAATCATCTATTGCAAATGTATCATTTTATGTAAATGGATATTTGCAGAATATAGACACGGTTTATCCATATGAATGGATATGGCGTGGCTGGATAGGGTATGCATACATAAATGTTGTTGTATACAACAAAGCTGGTTTGTATGAAGAAACTGATCCACTGCTTGTTTATATGATAAGCTTATAAATGGACATCTCAATAATAGTTGTTGAGCCAAAATATGCTGGCAATTTAGGCGCAATTGCAAGAATAATGAAAAATTTTGGATTTAATAAACTATATGTTGTCTCTCCTTCTTTTGATATAAATAATGATGATTGCAGAAAGTATGCAATGCACGCACAGGAAATAATCGATAAGGCTGAAATTTTTGAAAATTTTGAAGATGCTATAAAGGATATTGATTATGTAGTTGGAACAACATCAAAGGATAGCAAAAATGAAAAACATCATTTGAGGAAGGCAACTGATGTAAGAAAATTTGCAAGAGAAATTTATAAGATAGAAGGAAATATTGGAATTGTTTTTGGAAGAGAGGATTACGGATTGCTTAATGAAGAATTAAAAAAATGCGATTTAATAGTTAAGATTCCTGCAAGTGAAGAATATCCTTCTCTCAATCTTTCCCATGCAGTAAATATATTCCTATATGAGCTTTTTATGAACAAATATAAGGAAAGAAAGAGAGTTCTTGCGGATGGGAAAGAAAAAGAAAAGCTATATGAATTTTTCAGAATTCTAATGGAAGAGGTGGATTATCCGGAGCATAAAAGAGAGAATACAGAAATTATGTTTAGAAGAATAATTGGGAGGGCAATGCTATCAAAATGGGAATATCATACCCTTATGGGCGTATTTAAGAAAGCAATAAATGCGGTAAAGAAAAAATAATTATTTTGATAAATCTTTTATCATCTTCTTGTATTCTTCTGCAATTCTTTTAGCTTCCTCCTCATTTTTTCTTTCAACATAAATTCTTATTATTGGTTCTGTTCCAGAAGGTCTTATTAAAATGAAACCATTTTCACTGTTTATTCTTATTCCATCAGTGAAATCAGCTTTTCCACCTATATCCTCCTTGATTTTTTCCACTACTTTTTCTTTATCCATGCATTCTATCTTCTCCTTTACTGTATAGTATTTTGGCAAATTTTTAATAATATCAGATAATTTTCCCGCTCTTTCAGTCAGCATCTTAATCATATAAATGCTTGCCATTCCTGCATCCCTGCAATACTGATGCTCTGGAAATATAAGTCCGCCATTCTCTTCTCCTCCAAAGATTGCATTTACCTCCTTCATCTTTTTTGCAACATTTCTTGCTCCAACTTTTGTATAAAAAATACTTCCCCCTTTCATTTTTACATATTCCTCAACACATTTTGATGTAGAAACAGGAACAACAATACTTCCTTTTTTCTTTTCAAGTTTATGCCCGGCAATTATTGCAAGGCTGTAATCACCGCTGACATATTCACCATTTTCTGTTATGAAAATTGCCCTATCAGCATCTCCATCATAAGCTATTCCTAAGTCCGCATTAACAGCTTTCACCGTCCTTATTAAATCATTCAAATTCTCCTTAACTGGCTCATAGTTTCTCGATGGCAGCCCTCTTGGCTCGCCATTCAGCGTAAGCACATCCGCAACACTCGCAATTAAATAAGGCATCACTAGGCAGCCAGCCCCATTCCCGCAGTCAATTACAACCTTTAATTTTGTTTCCTCCGCCTCCGCATTCTTGATTACTCCTTCAATGTAAAAATCTGTTATATCTACAGTATATATGCTCCCGATTTCATTCCATGATGTCTTTTTGAAATTGCCTGCATAAAATATATTTTCTATTTCTTCCTCAACTTCTCTCTGCAACTCTTCCCCATTCCTATCAACAACCTTTATTCCGTTATATTTAGGAGGATTATGAGAGGCAGTTATGATTACGCCCGCGTCTAAATCGCTATTTTTCAGATAATATTGTAAAGCGGGGGTTGGAGCTATATTTGCATCATATACATTGCAACCGACACTTATCAGACCAGCAATTACTGAGTTTTTTAACATTTCACTTGAAATTCTTGTATCCATTGCAACCGCTATGTTTCCATTAAAATAAGTTCCAATTGCTTTTGCTATTTTAACAGCAAATTCAGGGGTAATTTCCTCATTTGCTATACCTCTTATTCCATTTGTTCCAAATAAAGGCATATTCATAAACATCACCTCGTATATTAAACTAATTCATAGATAATTAGCCCGGTGAGCAATTTTGGATCGAACCATGTTGATTTTGGGGGCATATTTTTTCCCGCATCAGCAACCGCCTCAACTTCATAGATACTTGTTGGATGAAGGTAAAATACTATTTCATTTCCTTCCTCATCAACCATTCTTTCATATTCCTTCCTGCTAACTTTTCCCCCCACAAAAAATATATTTGGATCCTTTCTTATATCCTTTATTCCAAGAATAGGGTATAGGATTTTATCCTGCAGAATGCTTACATCTAGTGATGAGACAACATCATCTGGGATTTCTTTTGGGATAATTTTCCACCATTTTTTCCTCCAGTACATTTGTATTTCATGCTTCTTTGGCTCCTCAATTTCATCCATTTCCTCTACTTCAAAATCTTTTTTAATTTTTTCAAAAAATTCACTGCTTGCCTTCCTTATAATCCTGTTATAAGGCAAAATCCTTATTTCATCATCGCTTGCCGAAAAGACCATCGCATATTTTGCTTTTTCTCCTCCATATTTTCTGAAATAATACCAGCTAGCAGCGATGCGGTGGTGGCCGTCCGCAATGTAAAACTCAAGTGGAGAGAATAATTCTTTTATTTCCTCTATTTCATTTTCTATTCTCCATAGTTTGTGTTCATACCCATATTTCTCGAAAGAAGTTAATGGCTCCTCCTTCATCATTTCGTCCATTATTTTCTTGATTTTTTTATTTTTCTTAAAAACAGTCCATATAAGCCCTGTCTGTGCCTTTAATTTTTCAATAAGCTTTACTCTATCCATCAGTGGCTCTTCTCTCGTTTCCTCGTGCTTTTTTATCTTTCCCCTTTCATAATCGAGCAGGGAGGCGCATAAAATAAAACCTCTCTGCGAAAATTCATGGCTTTTTTCCTGATATAAATAAATAGAGGGGGTATCTTTTATCATTTCCTTTCTGAAATTTTCATATGCTTTCCTTGCATTTTCATATTTTTCCTCACACTCTCCTTCAGGCAGTATTATATGAATGGCACTTTTTGGATTTTTTCTTAATTCTTTTGCTTCTTTATCACTTATAACATCATATGGTTTTGTGCAAAATTCCTGAGGGTAGGGTATTCTCAACCCCTCAAATTCTTTTATCTCAACCATGCATGTAATGCTTCAACCATTTTTTTATTTTTCTTCTATGAGGGGCTTATAAGAAGAAATTTTATCTATTGCCTCCTCTATATTTTCAACTTTTGTAATAAGATAGTAGTCAATTTTATCATTTTTTGTTATTTTAAGGATATATCCTCCCTTACTTGAATATAAAACTTCTTTTTTTATTTCCTCCTCAATTTTCTTTTCTTCCTTAATTTTCTTTTTTCTTTCAACTCCTTCATCCACTATTCTCTCAATTTCTTCTATACTTTCTTTTGCTGTCTTTTTCCATTCCTTTTCTTTAGCAAGCTCTTCGTATCCCTTAAAAAATTCCTCCATTTTCTTCTTTTCCTCATGTTTCGAAAAGCTCTCCTCGATTGTAAATTCTGGCATATAACTAATTTTGTTTTTATTTAAATATTTATTGGTTAGTTTGGGGATTGTCGAAAAATTTCGTTAAATTATATTTCCCTCCCCCGTAGGAAGGCACAGGGGGTGGAGATGAAGAGATGGCAAAGATACTATACAAGGCATAAATTAGGCAATATAAAAAATCTTTACTATTTTGTTCTGGCAAAAGCAAGGAATTTAGAAGCACCTTTTAGAAAGAAAAGCGGGGAGGAAGAGATTTTGCAATCCTCATTATGAATATGTAGAATGTATATCATTTCTACTTTACTTGATTTAGGTTTAAGAGACGATGAACTCTTATCCGATGTTTTGTGTGTAAAACATATCGATCATAGCACAATTGAGAAAGCAAACAATAGAATTTCTTATCATTATCTTAAAAAATTGCTCATAATGATAGGAAATGAAATAAGGAATTTAATTGGAGAGGAGACATTTTCTGTGTTGATAGATTCTACAGGTGTGAAAACAGATAGATTATATTCTCCAACACTGATAAGATGCAGAAGGAAGAAGTATAAAGTGGTGGATAAAATGTGATAGCAATTATAAATGCTGATGCTTTCTTTGCATCAGATGCATATTCTGCAATGAGAATGTTGAAGAAAATCCAAATAAAAGCTGAGGTGCTATTTGCAGATGCTGGTTTTGATTGCGAGGAGGTTAGTAGGGGAATGTTTCAAGCTGGGTATAAAGCCAATAATAAACAGATAAAATAAAACCCATAGAAAATATAGAAAGAAAGCTTTGGAATCATTTGATGATAAACTCTACAGGAAATTCTGAGGAGTAATAGAAGGAATATTTGGAGGATTGGAGACAAGAAGATTGTTATTCACGAGATATAAGAAAAAATCAATGAGAATGAAACACATAATTGCCATTGCTATTATTCATAATAAACATTTACATGGCAATTTATTCTGATTTTTTCGACGATCCCGGTTAGTTGGCTTGTAGAATAAAAGAAAAGGAAAATGGAATTAAATAGAAAAATAAGTGGCTTTTGCTGTAAATGAGGAGATGCGAAATTATCTCTTTTTCAGTATTTAAAAAAGAATATTTTTTAAAGATTGAAAACAATATTTGAAAACCATAAGAGCAATTACTCTTATAAACATGATTACTCTGTGCAATAAAGTAGGAAATTTAATTATTTTACAATTTTCTCCTTTATATAAAATAAACATACCCCAAAAGATATTTATCAACATTACAATACAAGTTGTGGATTCGAAAAAATCATTGGCAATAAGATTGATAATAATTTTTGGAATAGTTAGTTTATTTGGAGATATTGTATATGAAGGAACAAGGGGTGTTATTGGTCCTTATTTAAAAATATTGGGTGCAAATGCAGTAATAATCGGCTTTATTGCGGGTTTTGGTGAATTTGTTGGCTATTTATTTCGCCTGTTTTCAGGCTATTTTTCCGATAGAACCAGAGCATACTGGCTTTTTACTTTCATTGGCTATGGCATGATTGCTTTTATACCAGCTCTCTCGTTTGCAAATATATGGCAAATAGCTGGGGCTTTTATAATAATGGAGAGAATAGGAAAGGCACTAAGGAGCCCCGCAAGAGATACGATTATTTCTCATTTAACAAAAAGTGTTGGCTCTGGCTTCGCCTTCGGGTTGCATGAATTACTTGATCAAGTTGGGGGAATTGCTGGTCCCTTGATTTTTGCCTTTGCTTTCCTAAATAAAGAAAATGTTTTAGTTGATGACTATAAATTAACATTTAAATTTATGTGGATTCCCTTTACATTACTAATTCTTGCCCTTATTTTCGCCTATCTTTTTGCTGGAAAAATAGAAAAAGAAAAGGAAGATGAAAGGAAGGAGGGAAAGATGCCTAAAATTTTCTGGCAATATACAATTTTTACATTTATCACAACCTTTGGATTTATAAGTTTTGCAATATCTGGCTATCATTTCAAGACAAAAAATATTTTTTCTGACTATCAGATTCCTCTTATATATGCGCTTGCTATGGCAATAGATGGAATTGCATCAATTTTTATAGGCAAGGCATATGATAGAATGAATGAAAAAGGCAATGGTTTGAAAATTCTTATTTCAATTCCCATCCTCACCTTATTTTCATCTATCTTTATTCTTTCCAACTTCAAATTTTTAACATTGCTAGGGGTTGCTCTATGGGGTGTTGTGATGGGAGCACATGAAACAATTATGAGGGCGGGTATATCTGATATAACACCAGTGAAGCAAAGAGGAACTGCATACGGCATATTCAATTTTTCATATGGAATTGCTTTCTTTTTGGGCGCCTCTTTAGCTGGCTTTCTTTATGAATACTCTATAAGTATCCTAATGTTTGTTCTTGTTTCAATTCAAATTTTTGCAGCAACTTTCTTTATTGCACAAATAGAAAAATCTAAATTATGAACCTATTATTTATATAAATGAATATAGCGGAAGAGCTTGGTAAGAAACAAAAGGAAATATCTGTTGCGGAATTTTTTGAGAGAAATAAGCAAATACTTGGCTTTGATAATCTTACAAGGGCTATAATAACATGTGTTAAAGAAGCGGTTGATAACTCGCTCGATGCCTGTGAGGAAGCTGGAATACTGCCAGATATAATGGTGGAAATAAGTGAATTAAAAAATGATGAATATAAGATAGTTGTTGAGGATAATGGTCCTGGCATAGTAAAAAGTCAGATTCCCCATGTTTTTGCACGCCTGCTCTACGGCTCGCGTTTCCATAGTCTAAGGCAGGCAAGAGGACAGCAGGGAATAGGCATTTCTGCGGTTGTGCTTTATTCCCAGCTAACCACTGGTAAGCCAGCAATTATTACATCTAAGATAGGTGAAGGTTTTCCGGCGCACAAACTGGAACTTTTTATAGATACTAAAAAAAATTTTCCCCATATTTTGAAAGAAGAAATGCTTCACTGGGAAAAGAAAAGCGGGACAAAAATTGAGGTTTTTGTGAAGGGTAAATATATAAAAAATAGAAAACAGAGTGTTTATGAATATCTAAGGAGCACTGCAATTGTTAATCCCCATGCTTCAATAATTCTTATTGAACCAGATGGAAACAAAATAATTTTTGAAAGGGTAACAAATGAGATGCCGAATCCGCCGAAAGAAATAAAACCCCATCCTTATGGCATAGAAATTGGCATGCTTTTGAGAATGTTAAAAGAAGCAAATGCAAGAAAAATAAGCAATTTTCTCGCAAACGAATTTTCATCGATAAGTATTCAGAAAGCAAGGGAAGTCTTATCAAAAGCGGGAATTAGAGAAGAAATGAAACCGAGTGAAATAACCCTTGAAGAAGCAAAAAATATTATAGAAGCATTTAAGAAAACAAAATTTCTTCCCCCGCCAACAAACTGTCTTTCCCCAATAGGAGAAGAGCTTATCAGGAAAGGTTTAAGAAAAGAAACTCAGATGCTTTCACCAGAGTTTATAGCAGTTAATACAAGAAACCCTAGTGTTTTTTCAGGAACTCCATTTATGGTTGAAACAGGAATAGTTTATGGGGGAAACTTGCCATCGGATGAAAGGGTTGAAATTCTGAGATTTGCAAACAGGGTTCCGTTACTTTATCAGGAAGGAGGTTGTGTAATAACAGAGGCAATAAAAAATATTGACTGGCGCAGATACGGACTAGAGCAGAAAGGAGGAAAGGGGTTGCCATATGGTCCAGCCATAATTCTTGTTCATGTAGCTTCTGTAAATGTTCCATTTACATCTGAATCAAAAGAAGCGATAGCTAATATTGAAGAAATAGAAAGGGAGATAAGATTATCTCTTCAGGAATGTGCTAGGAAAATGAAAATTCATCTCTCAAAAAAGGAAAAGAGAGAGAAGGCGAGAAGTAAATTCTTTCTTGTTGCTAAAATAATTCCAGAAATTGCAAAAAAATCATCGAGTATGCTTGGTAGGGATGTTCCCGATGTCAGTAGGATAATAACAAAGATAATGAATGTTATATGGATTGAAGATGAAGTATCAGCAAAGAATGGAAATGCGGAAAGCAGGCTTTATATAACAAATTATAAGAATAAGCCGTGTAGTTTTGTGCTATATTTAGAAGCCCCCAAGGAAAGAATAATAAGCATTTCTCCAGAGCCAGCTGAAGTAAGGGATAGAGTTATAAAATGGGAGATAAAGGATATAAAGCCAACCGAAAAAAGAGAGCTTTCTATACTTCTTAAAGGAGATGAATTTGAAAACAATATATATGTTGGAAAAATAGACCCAATAAATGTTATAGGAGCAGAGAAATGGGAGGGTGAAGAATGATAAATGTGCAAGAAAATTTGAAAAAAATTGTTGAAAAATTATATGAAGATATGGTAGATGGAAAAATTCCTTCTGTGGAGCTACCAGCAAGAATAAAATCAAACATAATTTTTGATGAAAGATATAGAGTGTGGAAGTACGGAAATGAAAAAAGTTTGCGCTCCGCCGCCGTGCTGGCGGGTGCGGTTTCTCTGCTCAGGATGCTATATACAATTGAATTTATAAATCAGATGATAGAACAGAAGAAAAGCTCAACGCTGAGGGAAATGTATTATATATCTGAGGGATGGGGGGAGGCAAAATTTGAGAGCCAGGATGAATCTGATAAACTTGCTGAAGACCTTGAGATATTAACAAAGGCTTTGAGAGAGGATTTTAAACTTCGTCCTGAGGAAGATGGGGCAAGCATAATCGGGAACATTGTAATAGAAGAAGTAACAAGAAAAGGGGAAAGAAAAAAAATACATTGTCAGGATGATGTTGGAGATAGTGGATATTCAATTCCATATAATGTTGAAAAGGATAAAATAAGATTTATTGAAGCAGGCGCGGACAGAATAATAGCAATTGAAACAGGTGGTATGTTTGATCGCCTTGTTGAAAATGAATTTGATGAGAAAAGCAACAGCATTTTGATACATCTGAAAGGCCAGCCCGCAAGAAGCACAAGAAGGTTAATAAAAAGAATGAATGAAGAGTTAAATTTGCCTGTTATTGTATTTACTGATGGTGACCCATGGAGTTACAGGATATACGCATCAATAGCATATGGTGCAATAAAAACCGCCCATATATCTGAATATCTAGCTACCCCTTCCGCACAATTTTTAGGGATAACTCCGTCAGACATTCTTTCATATGAACTTCCCTCAGATAAACTTACAGAGGAAGACATAAATGCTCTTAATGCCGAGCTCACTGACCCCCGCTTCCAGGATGAATTCTGGAAGGAAGAAATAAAATTGCAACTGGAAATAAATAAAAAATCAGAGCAGCAGGCTCTGGCAAAATATGGGTTGGATTATGTAACCGATGTATATTTGCCCGAGAAGATGGCAGAGATGGGGTATGAAATATAATCTATATGTTTATCATTCAAATGATGATGACCCAAAAAAATGCACCGCAAAAAAACTTGCGAGATTTGGTTTAATAAAAATTGTAAAAAACTTAAGAAATTTGCCTTATAATGCAATTTTGCTGGATCCTTTTTCTGAAAAATCTTTATCAAGAGAAGACTCAAAACTCAAAAATATAATTGCAATAGATTGTTCTTGGAAAAATGTGGAATTGCTTTTTTCAAAGATAAGATGTAATAACCGCAGAGCTTTACCCTATCTTTTAGCGGCAAATCCTGTAAATTATGGAAAGGTATGCATGCTTAGCACTGTAGAAGCTCTTGCTTCAACTATTTTCATTTTTGGAGAAGAAGAGCATGCAAAACTCTTGCTTAGTAAATTTAAATGGGGATTGAATTTTCTTGAATTAAATAGAATGCCTCTCGAAGATTATAGGAAAGCAAATAATAGCAGGGAAGTGATTGAAATGATGAACAGGTATATATGATTAAATACGCTTTATTGATGAAGCAGAAATTGGAACTGGGGTGTGTTGGGTAAAATCCCATCCTTCTTCAAAAACCTCAAGTTCATATGTCCATATACTGCTGTTTATTGCTTTTTTGAAATTATCTTTCTTTATGTGCAATTTTACTTCAACATGATCGCCTTCCTTTAAATCTGTTAAGTTTGCATTGAAATATATTCCATAATCCGGAGATGAAGTGAAAGATAAAAATGTTATATTCTCTTGAGACATTTTTCCAGATATATTATCTTCTATTATCAATATATCCCCTTCCTCAAGGGATTTATATCCATAATAGTAATACAACGATTCATTATAAACCTCCTTTTCAGCATCATTTATAAGCTCGTTCATATTCATTCTTATTGTTTTTCTTTCAACACATCCAGAAATTAAAAAAATGCTGACGAGCAGTATTATTATTTTTCTCATGAAGGAAAATTTAAGGAAATATAAAAACATATCCTTTTAAAAACAAAAAACTCTTAAATATTGTTTATTTATTATCTTACATGAACTTAAAACATTCGGTATTTGCATTGGCAATAGTATTTTTTATAATCTCGCCTACTCTCTCATTTTATTTTGTTCCTTCAATGAAAAAAATACCTTCAAATCTAAATGAAATTATATTTTATGAGGGAGAG
Organism: Thermoplasmatales archaeon; assembly: GCA_014361245.1. Lineage (NCBI taxonomy): Archaea > Methanobacteriati > Thermoplasmatota > Thermoplasmata > Thermoplasmatales > Thermoplasmatales archaeon. The sequence continues at coordinate 44,244 of JACIWB010000001.1, forward strand.
CTTAGAATGCTAAATCCAAAGACAGCAACCCTTGATTACAAAAAAGTAGAGATTTTGAGAAAAATAAGTAGCATGGGGTATGAAGGAAATGTTCTTTTAATAAGAGAAGATATAGAAGTATTTGATAAAGTTACCAATGAAAGGATAGATGAACTATGCATGGTAAAATTGTATGGAATAAATCCTTACAATGCTGAAAATATAGAAGGCTTTGGAGATATAGATAGGGCGGGGCAATGGATATTTCCTGTTGGAGTGCAAAAGAAGGATTATCTTGTATGGAATAGCGACCTCGACGACCCTTTTAAAAAGGGTTACATTTCTAAGGAGGAGGCGCAATCCTGGGGGCGGTATGCTGGGGAGGAAAAAAGAGGAAGGATAAGAACATATAAGTTTTCTGGGGGGCAGGAAAATGTGTTTTTTGGATATCTGCCAATGTTGCCTGAAGTAAAAATTTTTTATAGTGGAGATTTAACCGCATGGGTTGAGCCGAATACGGGAACAATAGTTGATTTACAGAAACATATATGGGAGTATGCTCAATTTCCAAATCTCAGAAAACTTCCCTCAAATCTTAATATAAGTGTTTTTTTGGATGGTAAGATTGTAATTCTTAATACATCAAATGCTCTTTATGAGGAAAAAAATATAAGTGTTTGCAATCACATTGAAAATCTGAGAAATTTTGAACACTATTATATAATAAAGAATGAAGTAATTGCAACAGATGAAAACGGTGAAAGAATAGAAGATCTATGCTCTTATTCAGAGGATGCAGTAAATCCATATACAATGGAATTAATTGAATTTTTATGTGGAAAAAAAGGATTGCTTACATTTCCAGTAGGTGTTGAAAAAAAAGATTATGAAATATGGAATTCAGATATAAATGATGTATCAACTGTAAAATTTATGGGAGAGGAAGAAATTGGCGGGCTAAAAGTTTATAGATATGAAAGTGATGTAAAAAATTATTTTATAGGAAATGAAAGTATAGAAGGACTGAGTGACAGGTATATAAAACTTTACTATGATGGAAAAACAACTTATTTTGTTGAGCCATCGACAGGTTTCATAGTTTATCTTGAAAAAAATGGAGATATAAATGCAAATTTTCCAAATTTATATACCATACCAGAAAATTTTGAAACAAGCGTGAAAATGGAAGGTGAGCTCTCAATTGCATCTATTTTAAGAGAAATAGAAATGGAAAGAAATTTAAGGGTGGGAAATGTTTGTTGGGAAGACGGGAAAAAGGTTATTGTTATAGAGGATATAACCGAAACGAGGGATAAAAGAAATGGTGAAAAAATTGATATGGCGTGCAAGAAAGAATATCATGGGGTATATGCAGATACATGCGAGGAGGCAAAAAATTATGGGGATATGGAGAGGGAGGGACTTTTTACATTTCCACCGGGTGTTGAAAAAAGAGATTATTTGATGTGGAATCCTGAAATAAATTTGCCATCAATAGTTTCATTTATAAGAGAAGAGGACCATGAAGGAATTCATACCTACCTTTTTGAGACAGAAGAAGATAGATTTTTGTATGATTCAACAATCGGCATGAATGTAAGATATATTACCAAAACAGATTACTGGGTTGAGCCGAAAACGGGTCTTATTATTGATATGAAAAAAAATTCAGTTAAAAAGATAAATCCTCTGGAGATAATAACTGGATTAAGAGGGTTTTTTTGGATTGATGTATATAAGGTAAATTTATCGTTTAAAAAAGAAACAATTGAGGAAATGAAAGAAAAGTCAATTACAATGGCTCGCCTGCTAAATTTTTCAGAATCAATTAGTAGTGTTGTTAGGATAAATCTTAAAACAAAAGATATTTTTGAAAATATGGAAAAAGCAAAAGAACAAAAAAATCAGATAGAAAAACTATCTGAAAATAAAGTAAAAGTTCTTGATTTTAGATACTGGATGAAAGAAAAATCGGTTAATGAGATGGCAGAAAAAGCAAAAAAAGCATCTTTTTTAATCATTTTCCTGCAGATAGTTATTCCATCTTTGCTTATTTTATTTGGAATCATTCTAATGATTTACTGGATAAAAAACAAATAAATTCATCTGAATTTTGCTCTCTTACTCAGCATGAGCGGCATTGAAAGATTTCTGAAAGGATAACCTCTCATTTTTTCTTTTATTATAAGATTTAACTCTTTTAAGTTCACCTCTTTTCTATCGCATTCAAATCGGTATCTTGGCTTTAGTTTTCCTTCTTTTTCTTTCTCTCCATATACAATTATTATTGGCACCCATTCTTTTTCTGCATCTCTTATCTTTTTAGCAACACTTTCATCTCTATCATCGATATCTACTCTCGCCTTTATTTTTTTAGCAATTTTTTTACAATCTTCTAAAAAATTCTCATTTACAGGAATTATCCTAACCTGTGTAGGGGACAGCCAGAAGGGAAGAGATGGTTTAATGCCTTTTTTAATTTTCATTGCTTCTGTTTCCAAAATAGCACAAACACATCTATCAATTCCTCCAGAAATTGATGCATGAAGTAAGTAGGGGTATTTTTTTTCTCCATTTTCATCTGTATATGTAATCTCAAATGATTTTGGATTATCCACATCTATCTGTACAGTTGAAAGAGCAAATGATTTTCCAACAGAATCATTTAAATTTATCTCAAATTTTGCTACAAAATAAAAATATTTTTTATCCCACATTTCAACAAGAGCAGGTTTTCCCCATTTTTTAATAAGAGATACAAAAAAATCCTTATTTTTTTCAAAGAAATCCCTTACAAACCTTATAGCAATTTCCCCTTTTATATCAATTATTTTTGACCATTCAACAGATAAAAGAAATTGTCTTTTAAATTCCTCAAGAGATTGTTTTTCATCTTTGCATATAGTATGCATATCAGGCATTGTAAATGCTCTCAGCCTCTTTATGCCCGCAAGCTCGCCGTGTTGCTCCCTCCTGAATGACTTTGCAAGCTCAAAAAACCTTATTGGTAGATTCTTATAGGAAATATTCATCTCGTGCGCCATCAAATACTGCCCAAAACATGCAGCAAACCTAAGGAAGAACTCTCTGTTTTTATCTCCTTTCACGACATACTGGCGGGCGGGAAACTTTTTTATATACTTACTTAGCGATGGATGGCTCATATCATACATAATCGGCGTCTCCACCTGCATGGCGCCCGCGGAGAGGCACATTTCTTCTACCTTTTCTTCGAGCAATCTCTTTATTAAATAGCCCTTTGGATACCATCTCATGTTTCCGTAATCCGAGGCATTTTCGTAATCTACAATTTCATGCTCTTTCATTAACTTTATATGGGCTGGTTCTTCCTCTGATTTTCTGCTGCCAAAGGCTTCATATTCATAAAATTTTTTTAGTTCTTCATTATTTGAAAAATCAAATTTTTCTGCTTCGATTAGCTCTCCTTCTGGGGTAAGAATATACCATTCAGATTTTATTTCCTCTTCCCTCCTTTCTTTTCTGCATATAATATGGCGAGAAAGCTCAGATAGAGGATGCCCTTTACAACTTATTTTAAAGGATTTATACCATCCAAATGGTGCTCTTTTTACATTATAATCTTTTTTTAAATTCTCCTCGATATTTTTCAATATTTCAATTGCATTTTCTGGAGAAGCAAGTTCGCTTGAAAGATGGGCATAAGGATACAGCATTATATTCCTTGTATTAACCATATCTGCAACATTCCTTATTTCGTTGCATGCTATTTCATAAGCTTCATCATCTTTCTCTACTGAAATAAATGCAACAAGAGCATTTTCCATCCTGTCATTTTTTATATCCCTTTCTTCTGCTTTTTCAATTGCTTTTTCTTTTGCCTCATATTCCATGAAATCAGCGTGTATGAAGAGAATTTTCATGAAGGTAAAAACCTGAATTATATAAAAATTTAAGCATAGCAAAATAAATAAATTATTTTATAATTATGAAATATGAAAATAGAAATAAAGATAGAGGGGGAAAGCTTGCAGGAGATAGTTGGGGATATAATAAAACTTATTGAAATGAATAGGGAAGAAATAAAAAAATTACTCGAAATTATGGCGGAAGAAGCAATTTCTGTATTAAATGATAAAAAAATAATTGAGAAAGGAGCGGAGCTTTACATAAAGTTAAATAAGGAAATAAATTTAAAATACAGGGAAGAAAAGTGATATGATTATCATATGTGCTGCTGATTTTCACGGTAAAAAAGAAAGATATGAACATTTTATAAGGGGGATAGAGAAAGAAAAACCAGATATTTGTGTAATTGCTGGAGATATGGGATATATTGACGAAAGCATTTTCAATAAAATAGATCTTCCTTTTTATGCAGTTCATGGAAACACAGATTCAAATCTAAAATATGAAAAAATAAATTTTATTGATGGTAAAAATTTGAAAATAAATTCTCTGAAATTTTCTGGAATAGGAAAATTATTTCCAGAAATAGAAGGAGTAGATATAATTATAAGCCATTTTCCTCCCTATAAGACAAAAGATAAAGCATTTTTTGGAATGCATATCGGTGATAAGAAATTAAGAAAAATAATGGAGGAAAAGAAACCTTCCTATATTATATGCGGGCATGTGCATGAAGATGCGGGATATGATAAATTTTGCGATACAATTGTTGTGAATTGTAGCGTTGGAAAATCTGGAGAATATACAATTATTGATACTGATAAAGGAAAAATCGTTATGGTTGGATACGATGTCTAACCTTTATTGCTTCCCCGCTTTGGCTTTCTATCATTTCTTCTGAATTCATTTTTGCAATCCCAACAGCCCTAACTTCATCCTTGTGAAAAACAATTGCTTCATCCCCTATTCTTATTTTTTTATCTGCATCTATTACCCCGCAAGCAAAAATACTTCCTTTTGGATAAAAATCTTCTATTTCAACCCAGTAATTTTTACCAATTTTTCTTCCTCCTTCAATGGTTAAAGAAAAAAAACCTCTTTCAGGAACAAAAGATGCAATTTGCTTATTTTCGTAATATACTTTATAATTTGGAAAATTTCCTCTTACATAGCATTTTTCCATAAATTTTTCAGGTTTTGAAAATTGAAAATATAGCATCGAGAGAGCATTTTCATAATCTCTTTTTTCTTTGCTTACATATTCAAAATCTTCGCAAATTTTTAGGGCATCTGAGAGTTTTTTAAGAGAAGATGTTGATGTTGGATGCTCTACACATGTATTTATAGCATCTAACTCAACAATTGAAGATATTGGGTAAGGAAGATGATTTATTACAACATCATACTTATTATTGTAAATAAATTTCTCAAAACATTTCTTTATTATATCAATTTCTTCCTTATCCCAGTAGCCAATTGTTGAAATATCATAGTGGGCAGATGGATATGTATATTCAAGTTCTCTTGGAACGATAGCAAGAGGGGATGTTATTATAACCTCATGTATAACATTTTTATTTTTGAATGAGGAAACTATTTCATTAAATTTTTTATGGGATTTTGATTTTGAATAAGGTTTTTTTGAAGAGCATGGAAGAAGCAATAATATTTTTGTGGATTTCGGCTTCCTGTAAATATTACAGATTTTTTCCCTGAACCTTAAAATATCAGGTCTGTAAAAGGAGTAGGGAGATACAATTATTTTTTTTCCATTTACAGGATATCTCTTTTCTTGATAGGCATATTTTTCAATATCAATAATTCTTATTATTGATGCAAGATGCGTTGAAAAATGGATTTTTGCTTCAACATATTCCCTCAGATTTCCATTTCTTATATACTCCCTTACTTTTATTAATTCATTTCTCATCGTTTCATAATTATGAAAGAGTAAATCCTCAAAATTTTTTATACCTTTTCTGCAATAAATGCATGAGCATGGATATTCATTCATCTCTCTTAAATCAAATTCACCTTCTGAGGTAAAATATATTTTTTTTCTGCTTTTAAAAATTAAGTCAATTGAATCAAAGAGGTCAATTCCGCAATAGGATAAAACTGGAAGATTTATAGGATTTGCTATTGCGGGAGCATATAAAATTTTGTATCCTATTTTTTCTCTTATTTCAGTTAAATACTCAACAAAATCTCTTGGATTTGAATAAGCCTCTTTTGAATTAGCCATAATGTATATCTTATTTTCCTTATGAGAGATATTTTTGGATACATAACTGAAAAAATCATTTTCTCCTAAATAACTTGGAAAATCATCTGGAAAAAAATATGGATAGAATAGGGAAGGGGGAATGCAAAACTCGCATTCCTCTGGATAAAAAAAACTCCCTCCTATTTTTATTTCTTCCCCAAGTTTGATTTCTGCAAACTCCGGAGTTTTTATTCTATCTGAAGAATACCATAAAATATTTGGAATCTTTAATTTTTTTCCTTCTATTTCAATATAACCCTCTCTTGTATTGCAACTCCTTGTATCTATTTCAACTTTCAAACTCATTACTTAATCAAATTTTTATTAACCCAGTAATCGGGCTCTTCACCATCAAGAACCTTCAATATTTGCTCCGCACATATTATTCCAGCTCTAATTTGCCCTTCAACTGTGGATGCACCTATATGGGGGGTAAAAATAGCATTTTCAAGCTCGAAAAGCGGAGAAGCTTCGGGAGGCTCCTTTTCATACACATCAATGGCGGCGCCAGCAATTCTTTTTTCTTTAAGCATTTTGTAAAGGGCTTCTTCGTCTACAACTCCTCCTCTTGAGCAATTTATAAGATAAGCGCTCTTTTTCATAAGGGAAAGCAATTTTTCATTTATCATATGGTATGTTTCTTTTGTCTTCGGGATGTGAATTGAAACAAAATCTGATTCTCTGAAGATTTCTTCAATTCTCTTCAATTTTGCTCCCATTTTTTTGGCTTTTTCCTCACTGCAGTTCGGGCTGTATACAATTACATTCATTCCCAAAGCATTTGCAATTTTTGCCACTTCCTGAGCAATATTTCCAGAGCCAATCAAGCCAACTGTTTTTCCCTGCAATTCTATTCCTTCCATCTCTTTTTTCGCCCATATTCCCTTTCTCATTTTTGCATCCCCATAACAGATTTTCCTTGCAAGCGCAAACATGAAGGCAACGGCTAGCTCCGCAACAGAGCGGGTTGTTCCAGTTGGCGAGTTAACAACAATTATTCCTTTCTTTGATGCAGCTTCCACATCTATGTTATCAACTCCTATGCCCGCCCTTCCGATAACCCTTAATTTTTTTGCATTTTCTATAATTTCCTTTGTAACTTTTGTTGCACTTCTTACCATCAAGGCATCATATTCTCCTATTTCTCTTGCCAGTTCTTCTCCTCTCAGTTCCTTAAAATAAACTTCATGCTTTTCCCTTAATTTTTCAATCGCTTCCTCAGATATCTTGTCAGTAACAAGTATTTTCATTTTTTCACCTTATATTAATCGAAAATTTCTTTAAATTTTTTACTATTCCTAAATTTGTTCCATCCAAAAGATACACATAAGAGTTTTCTATGTCAGCAATTTTTGGAATTATTCCCCCTATTTTATTTTCATTTATAGCACTACCCCCGCAGAGCGGATTGAAAGAGGGCATTATTACAAAATTCATTTTTTTATTCCATTTTCTATATTTATTCAAATTTTTATTTAATGGCCCTCTCACCCAGCAGGGTTTTGTATAATAGGTATAATTGTTTTTGATTTTAAGCACGGGATGAACATGAGCAAAAACAAGATTTTTTCCGCTCATTATTTCTTCAGATGGCCAAGCATGACCGTGAGCAAATGAAATATTTCCCATTTTAAAACCCCCTGCATTATATATATTCGCCCTTTTACTTCTTAAAAAAACATCATGATTTCCCTTAACTATTATTAAATCAACTATTTTATCCAATCTATTTATAAAAAAGCTCGTCTCTTTTCTTTCTTTTTCCATAAAATATCTATTATTTTTTGCATCAGAACCGCATATCACATGTTTTAAATCTCCAACAATTATAAGTTTATTTGCATTATTTTCATCAATTAAAAACTCAATTTTTTTTAACATATTAGATGTCTGAATAGGAATATTTATTCCCTGCATATGATATTCAAATTCTATACCTATATGCAAGTCAGCTATAACAATCGCCTTTTCTTTTTTTATATACAAAGCCCTTTCATTTGGCAGAGGATATATCATTTTAGCCCCATTAAATACAAATAGTATTTTAGGAAAGGAGATATTGTAATATTCATAAAAAATGGAAGAAAAACTATACCCAATATAAAAATCATTAGGAAACCAATCAAGCGAGCAATTGTTCTTCCGATATTAATCATCCCAAAGAATTCAAAAAAGGAAGATATTGCAATTCTTATTGGAAAGCCAATCAGTGCAAAAGAAAAAAGATAGATTATTAAGGAAAATGAAAATTTTAAAAAATCTCTTAAATCGAAAATATTTAAACCCGCAACTCTTCTGATTTCGCAGTTCCATAGGAATATTGAGATGCAGAAAAAGAAAATGGACGAAACTATAGAAAATCCAAGATAATTTTTGTCCTTTTCAATCTGCTCTCTCTTAAAAAATAGGGATGGTATAAATATTATTAAGGAAAATATCCAGATATAGATAATCCATTTATAACCCAATTTTTCATAAAACTTATTATCTATGAAAATTATTTTTGCCTCACCATAAAATTTCTTTTCTTTTGTTACATATTTTCCAGTTCCAGTAAAAGCAATCAAAGAAAAATTTTCATTTTTATCCATAAAAAAACTGCCATTTTTTGAAAAAACAAAATTTTTTAATTCAAGAGGTATTGAAACATTTATCTCTATTTCTTTTTCACTTTTATTCAAGAAAATTATTTCGCAAGGATAAATAAAAATCTCTCCTTCTAATTTTCCCTCAACAATTTCATAAAATTTTTTTTCATTGTCAAATGTGACAATGCAGTTTTTACCCAGAAAATAAGTTTCGTTTGTAGTCAATATATCCGAAATAACAATTCTTTTACAGTTAAAAGATATGTTTCCTTCAATATAAACCTCTTCTCCATTATTTTCTATACCATTATAAAGAATGGAAAAATTTTTTGAATATAATGCGGATGCGCCGCCGCTTATATTTCCAAAAAGCATCATTTCGCCTTCCATTTCTATTTTTGTGGATGGAGCAATTTCTATTCCCTCTGGAAAAATCTTTAGGAAAATGAAAAATAAGATTAAAAATAAAAAAATTGATAGAAATGTTATTGCTGATCCTTTACCCATAAAAATATATATGTGTTTGTAAATAAACTTAACTATTGGTTTGGTTGAAATTTCAAAAAGGATTTTATATAACAAAAATATTTAACGAAAAATGATGGATAAACTACTCGGAGTATATCAAGTGTCTTCGCAATTGATGCTTGCAAATTCTTACAATGAGTTATATGGGTTATTTTCATCTATCCTTAAAAATGTATTTAACTTTGATGCTTTTGAATTATTAATAAAGGAAGAAAATGAGTTGAAGGAAGTAGAGGTTGTTGGATTGTTTAAATTGCCAGAACCACTGCTATTAAATGGTAAAAAAGGAATAACCGTGGCTTGTGCAAAAGAGAAAAAAACCATATATGTTCCTGATATATCTAAGGATAAAAGATATATTGAAGGGGCAAAAGGAATGAAAAGCGAGGTTGCAGTTCCAATAATTTATAGAGACGAAGTAATTGGAGTTATAAATGTTGAGAAAAAGGAAATTAATGGATTTGGTGAAGAGGATATAAAATTGCTCGAAATTTTTTCAAATATTCTGGCTACTGCTATAAAAAATCTAGAAATAAAGACAAAGCTTGAAAATTCCGAGAAAAAATATAGGAGTATTTTTGAAAATTCGGTGGAGGGCATATATAGAGTTAAGGAAGGAAAGCTTATTGAAGCAAACAGGGCGCTTGAGGAATTTTTTGGTTATAGCCAAGAAGAGTTAGAAAACATGAATCTTGAAAAATTATATAAAAATCCCGAAGATAGAAAAAATTTTGTTGAAAAACTGAAAAGATATGGCTCGGTAAAAAATTATGAAGTTGAATATATAAGGAAAGACGGGAGTATTGTAATAGGAAACGAATATGCAATTCTTGTAAAAGAAGGGAATGAAGAATATATGGACGGTATCATCCACGACATCACAAGCCTCAAGAAGGCGCAGGAAGAAGCTGAATTTTTCAATGCCCTCCTGCGCCATGATGTTGCGAATAAGTTACAGCTCATAATTGGGTATCTTGAAATATTGAAAGATGAAGAATTGAAGGATGAACATCATGAAATGATAGAGGCTGCCTTGAATTCTGCTCTATCTGCAGGCAGGATAATAGATAATGTGAGAAAGTTACAGTTTTTAAAGAAGGACTGGGAAAAAAGAGAATTTGATTTTGATAAATTTATTTTGGATCTGATAAAAGAATACAGCAGAGAGGCGAGTGAGAAAGATATCAGAATCGAATATAAAAAATATGGAAAGAAAATAGTTGTTGCAGAACTTATAAGCGAGGTTATTTCAAATTTGCTTGGAAATGCAATATCTCATTCAAAAGCAAAGAATGTAAGAATTGGAGTTGATGGTGATGGTAAGGAATTAAGGATATATGTGGAGGATGATGGAATTGGAATAGACGAAGAATTGAAAAAAAATTTATTCAAAATAGGGGCTAAAGGAAAGAATAGCAAGGGGAGTGGTCTCGGATTATATCTATCGAAAAAGATTGTTGAAAAAATGGGCGGGAGACTTGAAGTAAGAGATGCTATAAATGAAGGAAAAAATAAAGGAACTATTTTCGAAATATATTTACCAAAATGATTTTTAATTCTCACACCCATATAGGAGATGCTTTTATTTCAATTGATAGAAAATACAGTATAGAGGAACTTTTTTCTCCATCGGGGATTAAAAATAAAATGCTTGAAAAAGCAAGCAAAGAGGAAATTATTAGTGGAATGAGAAAAGCAATTGATATAATGGAGAGGTGCGGAACAAATTTTTTTGTTGATTTCAGAGAAGGAGGAATTGAAGGAGTAAAAATTCTTAAAGAAGCAATAAGAGGAAGGAAAATAAAAGCAATTGTCTTGGGGAGACCTAAAAATTTGTTATATGATGAAAAAGAAGTTGACGAATTGCTTGATATATGCGAGGGTATAGGTTTAAGCAGCGTATATGACTGGGATGAAAATGAGATTGAAATGATTGCAAATCATGTTAATGAAAGAAAAAAAATTTTTGCAATACATGCAAGCGAGGCAAGAAGGGAAAATATCGAACAAGTTATATCATTAAAGCCAAAATTTGTTGTTCATATGTGCAACGCAAGTGATGAGGATATAAAGAAGATAGTAAAAGAGGGTATAGGTATTGTTATCTGTCCTCGTTCAAATTTTAATTTTAATTTATCTCCTCCAGTGAATAGATTAATTGAATATAAAGCAAATATAATGCTTGGAACAGATAATGCAATGATTGTCAAGCCAGATATAATTGAAGAAATGAATTTTCTTATAGAAAAATTTAATATAGAAAAAAATAGAGCATATGAGATGATAAGCAAAAATCCTTACAATTTTTTTATTAAAATGAGGAAATTTTAAAAAAGATGATGTATTACATAGGGTAATGAAGGAATCAAAAAAGGAATTTAAAGTTAAGGAGTTGATGAATAAAAATCCTGTAGTTGCTGAAATACCTGGAAGCAGAGAAGAAGTGCTCAGAATATTTGGAAAATACGAGGTAAGCAGTGTGCCGGTTGTAAAGGCGGGAACTAAAAAATTTGTTGGAATGATTACAAGAAATCGCATATTTGAAAATCCAGAAGAACAACAACTCGCCCTCCTTATAGATAAAAATCCTATAGTGCTCTCACCAGATGCAAATATAAAAAAAGCAGCAAAAATATTTTATGAAAGACGCATTCATGGCATTCCTGTAGTAAGAAAAAATGAACTTGTTGGTGTGATTTCTCCTCCAGATCTGTTAATCTTGCTTAAAGAAAAAACAGACAGGGTGGATAAATATCTCTCACCCTTATGTGTGCCTCTATATCAGGAAACACCCCTACCCGCAGTTATGAAAATATTCAGAATAACAAATGCCCCCGCCCTGCCTGTGGTGGATGATAATGGAGAGCTTGTTGGAATAGTTGCGGACGGGGATCTTTTTACTTTTTCTCATCTGCAGGAAAGCGTGAAGAAATCGGACTTGGGAATAGGGGAGGATGAGGATATGTGGACATGGGAAGGAATAAGAGATGTGATGCGCCTTTACTATGAAACATCAAAAATTCAGCTTCCTTCTGTGCCAGTCAAGGAAGTAATGGTAAAAAAAGTAATAACAGCCTATATCAAATCAAAAATTTCTGATGTAGCCAAAAAAATGCTTGAGCATAGAATTGATCAACTTCCTGTAATAAATGAAAATGATGAGCTTGTTGGCATGTTATATGATGTGGATTTGATGAGTTCTCTAATATGACAGATATATACGAAAAAATAATGGCAATGGCAAAAAGGCGGGGGTTTATATATCCCTCTTACGAAATTTATGGAGGTGAGGCTGGTTTTTATGATTATGGGCCTTTGGGTTGCCTGATGAAAAACAACATAGAGAATGAATGGAGAAATTTTTATGTTATTAATGAAGGATTTTATGAGATATCCACACCAGTTATAACTCCTTTTGCAGTTCTGAAGGCATCTGGTCATGTTGATGAATTCATAGATGAAATAGGATATTGCAAAAAATGTGAATTAAGTTTTAAGGTTGAAGAGTTAAAAAATGGAGCATGCCCTGTTTGTGGGGGAGATGTTACAAGAAGCGAGGTAAATCTGATGTTTGAGACTGGTATAGGAAGAAAAAAAGAAAAAGCATTTTTGAGGCCAGAGACTGCACAGGGAATATTTGTTGATTTTCCTTTCCTTTATGAATTTTCAAGAAAGAAAATACCATTTGGAATTGTTCAAATCGGGAAAGGATTCAGAAATGAAGTTTCTCCAAGGCAGGGAATGATAAGGTTAAGAGAGTTTTCGATGGCTGAAGCTGAAATATTTTTTGATGGAGAAAATAAAAAACATGAGAGATTTAAAGAAATTGAGAACGAAGAACTGAATGTATTCTATGAAGGAAAGGAAGAGAGAATAAAACTCATAGATGCAATTGGAAAAATATTTGGAAATGAGGCAATTGCATATTATCTTGCATTAACAAAAAGATTTTTGATAAAAGTTGGGATAGATGAAAAAAAAATTCGTTTCAGAAAACATGCAAAAGATGAACTTGCCCATTATGCAAACGAATGCTGGGATGCGGAGATTTATTCCAGCAGGTTTGGATGGGTTGAATGCGTAGGTATTGCAGACCGTTGCACTTATGATTTAGAAGCCCACATGAAGGCAACAGGTGTGGATATGAACGCAATAGAAACATTTGATAAGCCAATAAAAATAAGGAAAAAGATAGTAAAGCTAAAAATGGATAAACTGGGGAAAAAATTTAAAGATAAAGCAAAAATTATTAAGGAAAAATTGGATGGGACTGAATTAAAAGAAAATTTATTTATTGAGATAGATGGAGAAAAATATGAAATAGGCGAGGAATTTTATGAGATAGTTGAAAAAGAGGAAAATGTATATTTAAGAAAATTTCTGCCACATGTAATAGAACCATCATATGGAATAGATAGAATTTTTTATTTTATAATGGAGCATAACTACATAGAAAAGGAAAAAGGGGGAGAAAAATATGTGATTCTATCACTTCCACATAATATTGCTCCTATAAAAGCGGGTGTTTTTCCTCTTGTTGCCAAGGATAATCTGCCGGAAATTGCAAGAGAAATTGAAAAAGAGCTGAGAAGAAATAAAATAATGTCTTTTTATGATGAAAGTGGAAGTATAGGAAGAAGATATGCAAGAATGGATGAAATTGGAACACCTTTCTGTATTACTGTTGATTATCAAACAAAAGATGATGATACAGTAACCATAAGATTTAGAGATACTTCAGAGCAAATAAGAATAAAAAAAGATGAAATAGTTAAATGGATAGAAGGAAGAATTAGATAAATCCTTTTCTTTTCTTTTCAAGCTCTCTTAATTCCGCTCTCTTTATCTTACCGCTTATTGTTTTTGGCAGATTTTCAACAAACTCTATTTCTCGGGGATATTTATATGGAGCAGTATTCTGTTTGACAAATTCCTGCAGTTCATTAACAAGTTTTTCGCTTGGCTCATATCCCTTTGCAAGAACAACAAATGCCTTAACAATATTCCCTCTTATTTTGTCTGGAGATGCAACAACAGCCGCTTCCAGAACCGCTGGATGCTTTACAAGAGCATCTTCTACTTCAAAAGGTCCTATCCTATAGCCAGATGATTTTATTACATCATCAGCCCTTCCCTCAAACCATATATAGCCATCTTCATCTTTTCTTGCAAGGTCACCTGTAAGATAGAAGCCATTTACAGCAATCTCTTCAATTCTCTTGCCATTCCAGTATCCAACCATAAGCCCGGGATGATTTATTGGCACAGCAATCTGGCCTGTCTGCCCCGCCGGCAAAATATTTCCGTTTTCATCAACTATTTCAATTCCGGCGCCAGGCATTGGCTTGCCCATTGAGCCAGGCTTCACCTTTATGCCATCGTAGTTGCATACAAGCCCTGTTGTTTCTGTTTGCCCGTAGCCATCATAGATAAGAAGGCCATATGCTTTTTTGAATCTATCAATTACTTCTCTATTCAATGCTTCTCCTGCGCTTAAAAACTTTTTCATATCCTTTAAATCATAGCTTTCTAAATCTTCCTGTGCGAAAAGCCTGTATTCTGTTGGTGTTGAACAAAATCTATTGATGCGATACTTTTCCATCAATTCAAGATATTTTTTTGCATTAAATCTGCCATTGTATATCAGCTGTGATGCTCCTATTGCAAGAGCAACTCCTATCGGAGACCAGAACCATTTTGCCCATCCAGGGCTTGTAGTTGCCCATAACAGCTCATTTGGTTTTGCGTTCCACCAGTAAACAGCATTTGTTTTTGCCATGCAGTAAATCCATGCATGATTATGCATTACTCCTTTTGGCTCACCTGTAGTGCCCGAAGTATAGTTTATTGTCATTATATCGCTTGATTTTATCCTTCCATATTCAAAGTTCCTCGATTCTTTCCTTATTTCTTTATAGCTTATCCATCCATCTTTTTCTCCATCAACTATGATATAATTCTCCACATTTATTTGATTTCTTACTTCATCAACAAAATTTGTTGAATTGCGATGAGCAATTATTGTTTTTGCCTCGCTATTGCTTGCTCTATATTCAATATCTTTTGCACGAAGCATATCAGGACATGGAATTACTATTGCCCCCGCTTTAAAGCTTCCTATTTGAGCGACAAAAACCTCAGGCAGGCGGGGCATTATTATGAGTATTCTATCCCCTTTTTTCATACCCAAACCCTTTAAAAAGTTTGCAAATCTGTTTGATTCATCTCTTAATTCCCAATAAGTCATTTTTTCTCTGTTCCCGCTCTCATCTTCATAATATATTGCTACTTTGCCCCTTTCCTTAGCTGTTTTATCAACGACCTCACATATTGAATAATATTCTGGCAGATCCCAATTAAAATTTTTTATCCATTCTTCGTATTTATCCTTCATGTTTTCTGAAATGTTTTTGATGTTATTAATAATTTCGCTAAAGCAAATTGATAAAAAATTCTATTTTCTTACTATTTCAAATCCGACATTTTTATATATGCAAAAATTATGTTGCAGTAATGAGCTATATAGTGAGTTATGGGGCTTATGTTCCAAAATATAGAATAAAGGTTGAAGAAATAGCTCGCGTATGGGGAAGAGATGCAAAAGCGATTTCATCTGGCTTATATATTTTTGAAAAATCTGTTCCTGCAATAGATGAAGATACTGCAACAATATCTGTTGAGGCAGCGAGAAAAGCGGTTAAAGCTGGCAGGATAAATCCAAAAGAGATAGGGGCAATTTATGTGGGCTCTGAAAGTCATCCGTATGCAGTGAAGCCAACAGCAACAATAGTGGCTGAGGCAATAGAAGCAACCCCATGCCTGACAGCAGCTGACTATGAATTCGCCTGCAAGGCGGGCACCGCCGGCATGCAGAATTGCATCGCTCTGGTAAAATCAGGAATGATAAAATATGGCATGGCGATAGGGGCGGATGTGGCGCAGGCCGCGCCTGGCGATGCTCTTGAATATACTGCTGCTGCTGGGGGGGCTGCATTTATTATAGGGAATGATGGAATAGCGAAAATAAATTGCACTCTTTCCTTCACCACCGATACACCTGATTTCTGGAGAAGGGAAGGGGAGGCTTATCCAGGGCATGGAGAGCGATTTACGGGTGAGCCAGCTTATTTCCGCCATGTTACAAATGCGGCTAAAATGCTGATGGAAAAAATGGGAACAAAGGCTAGTGATTACACTTATGCGGTTTTTCATCAGCCAAACGGAAAATTTCCAACGAGGGTTGCAAAAATTCTTGGTTTTGAAAAGAAGCAGATAGAGCAGGGATTGCTATGCCCTCATATCGGCAATACATATTCCGGCTCGACAATGCTTGGACTTGCTTCAATTTTAGATGTCGCGAAAAGTGGAGATAGAATATTTGCGGTTTCATATGGCTCAGGGGCTGGCTCGGATGCATTCGATATAACTGTTACTGATAAAATTGAGGGTTATGAGAGATGCAATTTAAGGAAAATGATAGAAAATAAGAAATATGTTGATTATTCAACCTATATGAAATTTAGAGGTGAAATATGAGAGATGTGGCAGTTATAGGAGTTGGCATGACTGAATTTGGTGAGCTATGGGAAAAATCCTTCCGTGAGCTTGTTGGTGAGGCAGGAATAAAGGCAATTGAAGATGCTGGAATAGAAGGAGAAAAGATAAATGCCCTATATTTGGGAGGAATGTCAGCGGGTCGCTTTGTGGGACAGGAACATATAGCAAGTATTGCAATAGAAGTGGCTGGCTTACAGGATTTGCATATTCCCTCAACAAGGGTTGAAGCCGCATGCGCATCTGGAGGGGTTGCAATGCATCAGGCATATATGGCGGTGGCAAGCGGGATGTATGATATAGTCGTGGTAGGTGGAGCGGAAAAAATGACAGATGTGGTTGGGGGAGAAGCGACGGATATACTTGCATCTGCAGCAGATAGGGAATGGGAGGCATTTCTTGGTCTGACATTTCCTGGTTTATATGCTCTTATGGCAAGATATCACATGCACAAATATGGCACAACTCAGGAACAGCTTGCGATGGTAGCAGTGAAGAATCATTATAATGGAAGTTTGAATCCAAAAGCCCAGTTCAGGAACAGAATAACGGTTGAGGATGTTCTCAATTCACAGATTGTTGCGGACCCTCTTCACCTTCTTGATTGCAGTCCAATAAGCGATGGCTCAGCTGCGGTAGTGCTTGCTCCTCTTGAATTTGCCAAAAAGCACTGCGAAAAGCCAGTTAAAATTTCTGCGAGCGTGCAGGCAAATGATGCAATTTCATTGCATCGCAGGAAGGTTTTTGATGGCATACCAGCAGCCCAATATGCGGCAAGAAAAGCTTATAAGATGGCAGGAATTGAGCCAAAGGATATTGATATTGCAGAAGTTCATGATTGTTTTACAATCGCTGAAATTATGGCAATTGAAGATTTGGGATTTTTTGAAAAGGGTAAAGGAGGAAAAGCAACTGAAGAGGGCTTAACATCTCTTGATGGAGAAATTCCAGTAAATACCTCGGGAGGGCTCAAAGCGAAAGGTCATCCTGTTGGAGCAACTGGGGTTGCCCAAATAATTGAAATTGTTCAACAGCTAAGAGGTGAGGCGGGGCAAAGGCAGGTAAAGGATGCAAAAATAGGGCTAACACATAATATAGGAGGTTCAGGTGGAACAGCGGTTGTGCATATTCTGGAGGTGATATGATGGGAGTTGCTCGCTACTGGCGTGAGATACCTGCGAGATACAATCTTGTAGGGAGCAAATGCAATGTATGCGGAGAAATATTTTTCCCTCCAATTAAAATTTGCCCGAATTGTAGGAGGAAATCGATTGGAAAAATTGAAGATTATAAGTTGAAAGGCACTGGAATCGTTGAAAGTTTTACAATCATAAAAAATGCTCCCCCAGAATTTGAAAAGAATGTTCCTTACGCAATTGCCATTATAAAAATGGAGGAGGATTGCTATGTAACCGGTGAAATAGTTGATTGTGAGCTCGATGAAATCCAAATAGGAATGAAAGTTGAGGTTTGCTTCAGGCGCATCCAGCAGGATGGCAGTGCAGGAGCAATATATTATGGCTACAAGTTCAGGAAAGCAGATTAATATGTTCGGAGTATATGGATTAAATTTGAAAATTGAGGAAGGGGATATAAAAATAGAGTTAGCTGGTGATGGAAAAGAGAAAAATTATTTCAGAAAAGTTGGAGATGAATCTGTTGAGAAAAAAATTTATGCAGATAGAGGGGAAATTATTGTTTCTCCAGTTCCTCCTGTAAATCTGCCAGTTAATGTTTCAAATCATCTAATGATAGAGTTTGATAAAAGCATTTTTATTGAGCCTGGAGTGGAGCAAAAAATATTTATTAAATTTCCTCTTGAGATAGGTGTTTTTCTATCAGATGAAAAGGATGTTGAGCCATTTGATATTTTTACAAAGACAAAATTAAAATATACACTCTATGGGCGCCCTGAAGATGGGTTTGTATGCAGGTGGTGGAAAAGTGAGGTATATGAAAAAATTCCTAGCATTGAGAAATTATATGAAGGGGTTATTGAGCTGAAAATTAAGAACAATTATAATGAATGGACTGAAATAAATAAAATTGTTTTTAACACAATTAACATGAAAATTTTCTATAAGGATTATGCATATTGTTCTGCAAATCTTGAAATAGTTAAGAAGAGTATTGGAAAAACATATTTTAATGAAAAAATTGAAGGAATGAAGGGGGCAGTAGATTTATATCTTGCAAAGAGTAGAAAACTTGGAATTTCTCTTGTAAAAGAAATTGAAAAAGAATTTTTCATGGAGCGTGGTTTTAAATGACAATATGGGATATCCTTAAATATAAAATAGCAGGAATTGAGATTGAAGCGATATTGAAATTTATAGGAGCAATTCTTATTATAGTAATAGTAGCAAAAGTTGTCAGAATAAATATAAGGAGAGGACTAAAGGATAAACTACCCGATGCAACTGTTAAAAATTTTGAAAAATTTGCATATTATATCATAATAATAATTGGTTTTGTTGCATCTCTTTCAATTATAGGTATTTCTTTATCTGGCCTGCTTGTGGCTGGAGGAATTCTTGGTATAGTAATTGGTTTTGCCAGCCAGACAGTTGTTTCAAATCTTTTAAGCGGTATATTTCTTGTAATTGAAAGACCAATTGGGATAGGAGATGCAGTAAGAATAGAAGATGTTGATGGAATTGTTGAGGAGATAAAGATTCTATCAACAACAATAAGGACATGGGATGGGATATATGCCCGCTTTCCAAATGAAAAAGTTTTTACATCAAAGATATACAACTATTATAGTAGCCCTGTAAGGAGATTTGAGTATAAAATAGGGATAAGATATAGTGATGACGCAAACAAGGCAATAGATATAATAAAAAGAGTGCTTGAAGAGCATCCTTTTGTTCTTAAACAACCAGAGCCAATTGTTTTTGTTGATGAACTTGGTGAGAGTAGCGTAAATTTATCAGTTAGAATATGGGCTCCTTCCGCTGTGTGGTTTTCTGTAAAAACTGAAATGCTATGGAAAATAAAAGTTGCTCTTGAGAAAGAAGGAATTCAGATACCATTCCCACAGCGTGTGATATGGATGGCAAAATAATTTTTTCAATAGGTTATTCAAACAGAAGCAAGGAAGAATTCCTTGACTTACTGAAAGAATACAAAATTGAAGCAATTGCTGATGTAAGACGCTTCCCTACTTCAAAAATTGAAATTTATAAGAAGGAAAATTTAAAAAGAATTCTTGATAAAATTGAATACTTCCATTTTGAAAATCTCGGAGGCTTGAGATATGACTATGCTAACTGGATGGAAAGTGAGGAATGGAAAAAGGATTATGAAAAACTAAAAGAAATAGCGGAAGCAAAAAGAACCGCAATTCTTTGCGCCGAAAAGAAGCCAGCTGCGTGTCACAGAAGGCATATATTGAAAAAGATGGAGGAGGAAGGATGGGAAGTTATAAATATAATATAGAAAAGCAAAAAATCAGGGAAGAAATATGGAAGAAAATGGAAGAAATGAAAATAGCAATATTTCCGTATGCATATGGAAGAATACCAAATTTTACTGGAAGTGATATAGCTGGAAATAAAGTAACAATACTTGAAGAATGGAAAAAAGCTAAAATTGTATTTTCAAATCCAGATTTTGCACAGCAAAAAGTTAGAGAAAATGCTTTAAGAGCGGATAAAATTTTGATAATGGCTTCTCCAAAATTAAAGCATGGTTTTATAAGAGTTGATCCATCTATAGTTAAGGATAAGGAAAGGTTTGCAAGCACAATTTCTGGAGCATTTATTTATGGAAAAATAATTGACGAGCTTATAAAACCTGATTTAATAATCACTGGATGTGTGGCGGTTGATGAAGAAAATTTTATTCGCCTTGGAAAAGGAGGAGGATATGGAGATAGAGAAATAAAAATGATTGAAGAAAAATTTGGTAAAGTTCCAGTGATAACAACAGTTCATGATATTCAGGTTGTTAAAAATATTCCTTTCGATGAAAATGATGCAAGAGTTGATATAGTAGTTACTCCAACAAGAATAATAAGAAGGAAAATATGAAATAAAAATTTATCAAAATATTTTTATCCTCCGATATATAAAGGTATGATGAACTATTTGCTATTGCTTCTTACCGCCCTGCTTGCATTTACATGGGGTATGCTGTTTGCATTCTGGCTTATATTTGCAAGAACAGCAAGCAAGCTATCTTATTTAATAGAGGAGATAAGCAAGGGAGAATTAAAACTTGAAGAGGTTTATCAATTGATAAAAAATGTTATAGATAAAGCATATGAAGAAATAAAGAAAGGTAAAAATGAAAATCTTTGATGCAATAAATGAGATTTATAAACAAATTCAGAAGACAAGACATAGCTTGAGTCATCTTTATAAAGTTCTTATATTCATAACTCCTTTTCTTACAATAGCATTTTATTTTGTATTCGTTTTTGATTATCTGCCAAGCGAAATTGATGCAAAATATGCAGGGCTTGTTGTTGCTTATCTTTTTCCTCCTCTTGGAAAAGAATCAATTATTCCTTTAATGCTTTTTAGTGATATTCCAGCGTGGATAACAGGCAGCACAATAATAATAATGGATATAATTTCATCTGCAATAATTGCATATAACTGGTGGTTTGCAGAACTTATAATTTATCATATTCCCTATCTGGATAAGGGTTATGACAAACTGAAAAAGAAATCAGAAAACTTTAGCAAAAGAAAACTTGTTACAGTTGCCATGATAATTTTTATGGCTGTTCCTTTTCAGGGAACTGGAGGAATAAGCACAACAATACTATCCCGCCTTCTTGGCTTCAAAGCAAAAAAAACAGTTGCAATTGTTGCTCTTGGCTCATCAATAACAACATCTCTCATGATAATGGCTTATCTCGGGCTATTTAATTTCATTTATTAGCCACTTTGCCGCAAGTTGCACCGCCTCCTTGCTCGAGTATTTTGGCTTCCAACCAGTTCGCATTATTTTTGAGATATCAAGTGTCATGAATTTTACATCTCCTTTCCAACCTCTCCCGTCAATTCCTCCTGTGAAATAATATTCTGGCTTTACATTCATTTCCTCACTTATTATATCAGCTATTTCCTTTACTTCTATGCTATCAAGAGAGCCGATATTATATATTTCTACTTTACCCTTCCATCTTTCAATTGTATGAAAAATTGCATCTATGCAATCATCTATATAAAGATATGATTTTCTCTGTTTTCCATCTCCAAGTATTTCAAGTTTTTCTCTGTTGGCTTGCAATTTTTTTATAAAATCATATATAACTCCATGTGTTGATCTACCTCCAACAACATTTGCAAATCTGTAAATTATTGTTTGCATGTCAAAAGTATGGCAATATGAGCAAATCATTGCTTCACAAGCAAGCTTTGTTGCTCCATAGATAGAAATTGGAATAAGGGGAGAATAATCCTCTGGAGTTGGTATTTTTTCAGCATCTCCATATACAGCTGAGGAGGATGTAAATATTATTTTTTTAACTCCTTCCTTCCTCATTCCTTCGAGCAAATTATATGTTGCAATAACATTATTTTCAAATATCGATTTTGTATTTTTTTCTCCCGCCCTTACATCTGGATTTGCTGCAAGATGAAAAACAATTTCACAATCTTTAACTGCATTAATTGCAACTCTTTTACTTAGTAGATCTCCCTTTATAAGCTCTATTTCTTTAATGTTTTTCTCAATAAATTCAATTTTTCCGGATGAAAAGTTATCAACGCATCTTACTTCATATCCTCTCTCAAGCAAATGCTCAACAAGGTGACTTCCTATAAATCCTGCTCCACCTGTAACCAGAACTTTCATAAGAGAAAATAAAATCATTTAAAAATATTTTTCTTTAACAAAATTGCAAACAATATGGAAAAAGTTATTTATTAGTAAATCAATTTTACTCAGATGAAAACACTGGTTCTTTGCATAGACAGGGACAACGACTTCGGTGAGAAGGCGGGCATAGCATCGCCAATAATAGGCAGGAAAGCAAATCTGGAAGCAGCCCAGAAATTAGCTCTTAAAGACCCTGAGGATACAGATTCAAACTGCCTTTTTTCTGCCATCTCAACCTGTGAAAGCATAGAGAATGCAGAAATTGCAACAATATGCGGTGATAAAAGGGTGGGTGTTGTATCAGATTCAATTCTTGCAAAGCAGCTGGACGAAGTTCTGGAAAAAATAAAGCCTGATAAGGTAATTCTTGTTACAGATGGTGCAGAAGATGAATATATAATTCCTATAATAAGCTCCAGAGTAAAAATAGATTCCTTAAAGAGGGTTGTTGTTAAACAGAGCCAAACTATAGAAGGGACATATTATTTAATCACAAAACTAATGAAGGAGGAGAAATTGCAGAAGAAAATTATGCTACCTATTGCCATAATCCTGCTTATCTGGGGATTTGCAATAATATTTGGCTCATTCTCTCTCGGCTTATCCTCTATTTTTATTGTTCTTGGGGCATACCTGCTTGTGAGGGTTTTACATATTGAAGAACCTATTGTAAGAGCTTTTAAGGAATTTGTTTTGGGCTTAAAAATAGGGAGAATGACTGTTTTTTCTACAATACTCTCTTTTTTTATAATAATTCTTGCTTTTGTATCAGAAGTAGAGTTGCTTAAAAATGCTAATTTAAAAACTTTAGAATATGTTATAAAATTTTTAAATGATACAATATGGTGGATCATAATAGCAATTCTAAATATTGCTTTGGGAAGGTTCATAGATGTTTATTTTAAAGAGAGGAGAGTTTTATGGAGCTATTCAATAGTCCCCTTCTCACTTGTAGCATTTGGTTTAATTTTTTCTGCCTCACTTACAATTCTTCTTGAAATAATAAGAGAGAAATCAATACACTCAATATTCAGTGAATATGTTCTATCAGTTCCATTTCTTGCAAAAATTACAGGTGGAATACTCGTTGCTTTTATCGGAAGCGTATTATATCACATACTTGAGGATATCTATGGAAAAGAATGAAATATTTTTCTATATTTTTATCATATTTGCACTATGGTTTATTCTCATTTATTCGTTAAAAAAAATTGGTAAAAAATACGGGCTTGAGGCATCCTTCCCACTGCTGATATGGAAAACTGAAAAGGGTAAAAATTTAATTGACAGAATATCAAAAAAAGTTGACTGGAAATATTATGGAAATTTATCAATTTTAATCTGTTTTTTAGCGATGATAGCAACAACCTATCTTATTTTAAGGAATGCAATTCTTTCTTTTATCATCCCGCCAGCCATGGCGCCCTCCCCGAGGCTCATGCTTGGGATACCGGGGGTAAATCCAATTATACCTGTTGGATATGGAGTGACGGCTCTTGCAATTGCAATAATAATACATGAATTTTCTCATGGGATACTTGCAAGATATGGGGGGCTGAAAATAAAGTCACTTGGGCTCATTTTCCTTATTTTCCCCATAGGAGCATTTGTTGAGCCGGATGAAGAGAGGTTGAAAAGAGTTAAAAAAATAAAGAGAAGCAGAGTTTTTGCTTCAGGACCAGCCTCAAATATAATTGTTGCAATAATATGTATATTATTGCTTTCATTTTTATCAATGAATATTATTGCTAAGGAGGAGGGAGTAATTATAAATTATTCTGCATTTGGAATGGAAAGGGGCAATATAATAAGCAATATAGACGGAAGAAAAATAAGTAGCTTGAAAGATTTTTATGAGATAGAAAGGGAAATGATACCTGGAAATGAATATTTAATTTCTGATAAAAAAGTAGTTTTTGGAGCATATGTAACAAATGTTGAAAAAAATTATCCAGCTGAAAGATATGGAATTGCTGAAGGAAGTATTTTATATGAAATTAACGGGACTAAAATAAGGAACTGGAGTGATTTTCAAATGGTAATGAATGATACAAAAGCATACCAGCAAATAGAAATAAAATATTTTTTAAATGGCTTCAGAAATGTAACTTTACCTCTTGAAAATAAATATAATTACACCAGAAAAAATGAAGACAATGGAAAAGGATTTTTAGGAATTTCAGTTGCAGGACTTGATGATATAGTTATTGAGCCCGAGTATTATAAAAATCTTTTAAATCCTCTTTCCAAAAACAACTTTAATTCTTACATGGATAAATTTCTTGCCTTTTTGACATTTCCATTTGCTGGTTTATCTCCTTTTCCAAAAGATTTGGCAAATGCATTTTCCTGCTCTTCAATTTTCTGGGTATCATATAATTTAATTTACTGGATTTTCTGGCTAAATTTTGCTCTTGGAACATTTAATTCTCTTCCTTTGCTACCCCTGGATGGTGGCTATATATTTAAAGATGGTATCTCCTTTTTATTTTCAAAAAGCAGAAAGGGGGAAAAAATTTCTTCCATAGCATCAAAATCTGTATCAATAATAATATTGTTCATGATATTATCCATTATTTTTATCCCTTATCTCCGTCTTATTTTTTCCTCTTTATAAAGATAAATAGTGTGCAAACCACTATGAATAGCAATAATGGAGGAATAAACCATACAGTATCTGTTTTAACTTTCTCTTCCTTTGCCTCTTTATAAGGAATAAGTAAATTAGTTACTTTATTGTAGCAGTAATCTATCTCCCCGTCTCCGTCTCTATCAAAAACATAATCAGGCATTCCATCCCCATCCACATCTATCTCTTTTGTCTGATATGTTTCATTCTTATCCTTATTCCAGTAGATGTATGTTCCTTCGCTTTCTATCCATATTAGATAGCCATTTAAATTTTCATCACTAACATTTACTGTCTGGCTTGCATTCTTTGGATTTCCTCCAATTGCAATTTCTATTTCATCTGGAATATCATCAAAATCATAGTCATAGGGAATTTCGAAATAATATGTTTCAGAGTTTGCAGTGTTTGAATTTGCAGACTTATCAACTGCTTTTATAAAGAATGAATATCTACTGCTTTTATTAAATGAATTTTCATAGTAATATATTTTACCCGTACCCTTTATCATCGCGTATTCTTTCCCATCTATAACAACAAAAACATCCTTAACTCCACTTTCATCATCAACATAAGCGGAGATATTTATTTTCTCCCCCACTACCTGCCTTGCGCCAGGCGGGCTTATGGTAACGCCAGTTATGTTTGGCGGGTTTGTTTCTATTCCTTCATAAATTATCCTGAACCCGCTTTTATTGCTTTCCACATAATTTTGCTCAATTGAAGTGTCAAAGGCCATTATGAAGAATTCGTAAAATCCAATTTCATTGAACATGAGGTTTGCATAATATATATCTGTGCAACCAAACCTTTTCATTATATATTCATTTTCCCCAAGAACAACATATGCTTTATCAATTGATGTTTCATTGTCGTATATTCTTGCGGATATATTCACATATTTTCCGATTCCCTGCATATCTGGTTCATTTCTTATTCCTTCTATTAATGGAGGTGTAAAATCATCTATCTCACCAATTTTTATATCCTTTATAACATAATTGTTTTCAAGATTTACTTCCCCCTCACATATTACTTCTATCAGTATGTTATATTTTCCTTTCTCCATCTTGCAAGGTATAACAACTCTTTCCCATTTTTTCTTTTCTATGAATTTTTCTACTGTTGAATTTTGAATTAAAACGAATTTATCATCTACTGTCTTTTTTGAATATAAAGATATTTTTGCTGTTGCATTTTTATATCCAACATTATGAACAATTATTGAAATATTGAATGTTGAATTTTCTTCAGGATTTGACGGCTCAAAAAGAACATCATCCATATTTATCCCTAAATCAGGCATTGGTTCAACAATTAGATAGGTATGCCACCAGTTATTGCTCATATCCTTTTCAACAATTTCTCCTTTCTCATTTATCCTTGCAATTACTTCCCATCTCCCATTGTATTCTTCCATCCCATAACTTGCAGTCCATTCAAAATTTATTTCTTTTATTTCATTTATCTTTAATCCATTTATTGATTTAACAAACTTATAGGAGGTATTTCCCTGATATATAAGTAAAGAAACATTTATTGGAGCACTTTCATTTATATCTTTTATACCGTTATTTTTTGCATAGACAGCAAAATCTAATTTTTCTCCTTCCTTACAATTCTGCTGGCAATCAATTTTTGTTATAGTTAAATCAGGAGCGGTATCAACATCAATAAAAACAGTATTTTCTATTCTGTAATCCGAGCCATCTACCATTATTATATCCGCCCTCCATTTCCCTGGATTATCAACAAACCTGTAAAAATTTTCTATATTCCATATTTTCCTGTCTATAGATGGCATGAATGAATAGCCAAGGTCATCAATATACACCGTATTTTCCGCCTCCTCAGCTTTTGCAACAATTTTTATTTCTATCGCGCTCACGGAGCCGCCGCTCTGACGCCATTCATTTATTTTTTCCTTCGGTATATCATATCTATGCCATCTCTTGTCAGCTGTTAGTGTAGTCATTGGAATTTCAATTGATTTTGGAGAAGAGCCTGATATATAAAGAGTATAGATAAGGGAGCTTTTTGAGTTATATTTATCAATCCTATACCAGAAATAAAGAGAGGGAATGTTTGAAAGCGGTATTTCATAGGTAATGTTTTGCTTCAAACCACATGAATCATTTGAATTAACTTTTCTATTCTGAAATTCCCATTTTCCTATATAGTTATTCAATTTTAGTTCAATTGCTCTTGCTCCAGAATTTGCAATGTTGCTTAATTTTGAACTTGCAGTCCATTCGTTATTTGAAAATAAAGCGGTTGAGTCATCTTTTTCAAAACTCGGGTCACTTATTGGCATTGAATATGATACAATTTTTCCTTCCGGAGAATAAAGAATTGCAACAACTTCATTTAATTCAGCATTGCTTTCTATTTCTATTTTGTTTATTGTGTCATTTCCCGCTACACCTATAATATAATTTTCTTTCATCTCTTTTAGTTTTCCACTCCAGCCATGAGAGTTATTTGAAAATAAATTATATTCCAGATTTTGAGTTTCTATCCAGCAGGCATCTATATAACACAGAATTTCATGCTCTTTTGTATCAAATATTGTTGATGGAACATCTATTATAAAGGAGATGGTTGCATAATTTTTCCCCTTTAAATAAGCCGTAATATTTTTTGTTATTTCCTTCCATCCCCCAGTTGAATAGCCACTTTCAATGCTCTGTCCATCTATTGTTATTTTCCACATTGCATCTATATCTGATGAAAAATAAATTTTTGAATGAAGGGTATAATAGCCCAAGCCTTCATCTGGAATTTTAAAATCCTGATATAGTTTTGCATAACTTGCTGTCCATAAATAGCCCGCTCCATAAATTCCTTTTGCATATATCCTATAGCAGTTATCCTTTTCAACAGGGTCAGTATAGTAGCTCATATTCCATTTAATTGTCCCCTCGCTTGTATTTTTCCATGAGGTTTGCCCTTCAAATTCACAATTTTTTATTCCAGAATATATTTTTCCAAAATCTCCTTCCTTAACTCCATTTTCAACAGTGTCCCAGTATATATAATAGAATCTTCTTTCATGTGGCCTTGCCTCTCCTTCCATAACCCATATTATTGTTAGATTTGCATTTTTATACGCATCATAGTCATTTCCAAGAACAATTTCACTTCCAACAACATTTTTGACAACCCATGTATTATTTTTCAATTCATATTCAACAACTCTAACAGAATCAGGATAAAAATTTCTTTTGGCAAAGCTCCCCGCCTGCAGTTCATATATTTTATCCATAAGTGATGTAAAGTTGATATTGCAGAAAACCACCTTATTTTCAAAAGGATAGTTTTCTCTTTCCCCAATCATTGAAACAATAAGCGGAACTCTATAATGCCACCCGCCGTCCCACCATTCCGCCTGCTCTGGCATGGGCGGGAATTGTGGATAGGATGGCTGGGCAACCTCAACTTGGAGGGTTAGGATGTTGTTATCTTCGCTGAGTTCATCTATTGTCCCTGTATAGTCAACAAATATGTATAGAGTATGCTCCCCTCTTTCTGCAAACCAGTATAATGTTTTTTCTTTTTCCTCGCTTGCGTTAATCAAAGGTATTGTTACTTCATCTACTTTGTTTGTTGAATTATCCACAAAAAGAGCAAGGGCAATATTTTCCGCTTTCTCATTGCCTTTATTTCCAACTGTAACATTTATTCTAAGCTGGTCACCTTCATATATTTTATCTGGAGAGTAGCGATATCTTACTATATAAAGGTCTGGTTTTCCTTGTGCATTTATAATCGGCAACGCTAACAGCATAACAACAATAAAGGCTTTTATTTTCATTTTCACATTCCCTTATTAAAAAATGAATTATATAATTTATGGTTCTTGGGAAGGAAAAAGTTAAATAACAAAATATTTATATATTTGAAGACATTATATTGTTAGCAAAAAGTTAGCAAAATGGTGGAAAAATGAAAAAAGCAAAAATATTTGGGTTTGGGAATAGTGGGGTATCGGAAGTAGTTGGAACTATATTGCTTCTTGCAATCGCAATAAGCACATTCTCAGTTGTTGCAGTATATGTATTTTCAATAAATCAGCCAGAAAATACTCCAAATGTAACTCTCGTTGGATATGTAAATGAAATAGAGCATGTGGTAATAGAGCATAAGGGAGGAAAAAGCCTTGAATTGCAAAATTTGAGAATAGTTGTATGGAAAGGAGAAAAAAATAGCTCATCATTTTCTTTTGATGAGAACGAAGAAATGGGAGAAAATGCAAAATTTTTCAAGATTAATTCAAACCATAGATGGGAAATAGGGGAATATGTTGATATAAATGCTACCGCAGTGTTTGGAAATATAACATACTGGCAGATAAGTGCAGTTATAGTTGATAAGGAAAGCAATTCAATAATTTTTTCTGGAGTACTTCAACCAGGAGTAACAGATTATATAGTAAAGTCGGATGATGATCTGGAAAATGCCGCGGACTTTTCCTGGACGCCAAATCCAGCTTGCATCTATACTTATGTAAGATTTATTGATCAATCAAAATATTCACAATACATAATTTCATGGAATTGGGACTTAGGAGATGGGAATACAAGTAATGAACAAAATCCAACACATACTTATTCGAATCCATCAACATATAGAGTTACTCTGAATATAACATATCCTTCTTCAATAGTAGCTCCTGGAGTAAAAAATTGGGATACTTGTAGCAAAGATGTTTATGTATCGGATGTTCCTATAATAAATTATAGTCCAGGAATAGCAACAACTGGCGACCCATATACTTTTTCAGTAGAGGTAATTGATTCAGATGGTGTTTCAGCAGTATATGTTGAATACTGGTTTAACGGTGGCGCGCATACAAATGGAAGTATGGAGAAAAATGGAGATGTGTGGGAATATACAATAGATGTCCCGCTAAATAGTTTAGCTCCACTTTATTATATTATTTCCGCGGAGGATACTTATCATTTCTGGAACAATACTGGAACTTTAACAACTGAAGTAAAAGATAATGACCCACCAGAAATAGTTGATTATTCTCCTTCAAGCGGAACAACAGGCGATCCATATACATTTTTAGTAAATGTTACGGACAATATAGATAGCGGAGGCAGT
Organism: Thermoplasmatales archaeon; assembly: GCA_014361245.1. Taxonomy (NCBI): domain Archaea; kingdom Methanobacteriati; phylum Thermoplasmatota; class Thermoplasmata; order Thermoplasmatales; species Thermoplasmatales archaeon. The sequence goes on from JACIWB010000001.1 coordinate 74,620, forward strand.
ATAGCAGTTTGGATAAACTGGGTTCATGGTTCAAAGGAGGGAAACAACTCCGCTAATTACATAGGCAATAACAATTACACCTTGACAATAAACTTAGACAATAACTCAATAAATAACATGCTCTACATCATTTGTGCTATAGATTCTTCTGGAAATGCAAATTCCACAAACCAGAAGAGTGTAACAGTTTCAGATAATGACCCCCCTATAATCACAGATTACAGCTCTCAATGGGCATTCTGGAATGATGATTATATTTTTAATGCTTCGGTAGTTGATAATATAGCGGTTGCTAATGTATATGTAACTTACTGGATAGATAATGGCTCACAAACAAATAACTCAATGAGTTTAACAGGAAACTATTACACATATACCTATCATATCACTGCAAGCGGAACTACTTTATACTACAAATTTTCTGCAAAAGATACATCTAATAATTGGGCAGAAACAGCAATTTTCAGCAGAACATTATATTGGGGACATGTATATAATGTAGATCAAGGCGAATGGTATAATGAAATATATGATGCAACAAAAGAGGCGAATCCAGGAGATACTATTTATGTATATCCAGGCACATATTATACACACGGAGGTGGTAATCAGGATATTGTTATAAATAAAAATGGTGTGGAACTAATAGGAGGAAGCTCACCTGATACCATAATATTGGTTAGCCAGCAGGACGGAATAACTGTTACTGCATCAAATGTTCTTATAAAAAATATTACCATGATTAAAAATTCAAATTCTCCACAAGGGAAAGAATTCAAAAAAGGAATTTATCTTAATGGAGCAAGTAATGTAACAATCGAAAATTGTAATATATCAGAAGCTGCCCAATCTGCTATTTATGTTACCGCAAGCCACGATATCCTTATAAATAACTGCACCCTATATAAGAACTTACAGCATGGGGTTTACATAGGCGGTGGCTCATATAATGTAAATGTTTCATCTACCCACATATATCAAAATTCAGAAAATGGAATTTTAATAGAGCAATCGAACAGCAATATTGTATATAACAACCAAATACATAATAACAGTAAAGGGGTGTATCTCTACAGAGCGCTTTATAATAACATAACTCAAAACAATATTTACTGGAATGATATAGGAATATCCCTACAGGGAACAAATCAGGAAAAAACCAAACTAAACATTATATATTCAAATACAATTCATCACAACCAGGATGGCATCTATTTTGTAGAATACTCAACAAATAATAATATTACTTATAATACAATTCATAATAACACTCGCCTCTCTTCCATAGGATATGGAATTCGAATAGTGTTTGCAACCAACAAAGAAAATAACCAAAATTATATTTATAAAAATAATCTAATAAACAATCAAGTAAATGGTTATGATGAATGTAACAATTACTGGGATAATGGAAGCTTTGGAAATTACTGGAGTGATTATACAGGAAGCGATGGAAATGGTGACGGAATAGGCGATACTCCTTATTCAATTCCTGGAGGAAACAATAAAGATAATTATCCTCTCATGAATCCGATATAATATGAGAAAGATAATAAAAAATAAATTTCTTTCATATGTTGTTACTGCGTTGTTACTGATTGTATCATTCCCAATAATTGGGACTATATATGGAAAAGCAGGTATAATCTATGTTGGAAACGGTGGTTTCACTAGTATTCAGCAAGCAATAAATTATGCTGGGAATGGAGACACAATATTTGTTTATTCTGGAATATATTACGAAAATATTTTCATAAATAAAAATATAAAACTGCTTGGAGAAAACAAGGATGATGTAATAATATATGGAAATGGGTTTGGGGATGTAATACATATTGAAGATTGTTCTGTGGAAATAAAAAATTTTACAATAATTAATAGTGGCGTGAATGAAGGAGATGCTGGAATAGAAATAAAATCAGCAAATAATTGTTACATTGGCGAAGTAGAGATAAAAAATAGCTATTACGGTGTTTATATAATTTCATCTGGGAATGTATTTATTCAAAAATCCTCGATAACAAACAACTATTACGGGATATATAGTATGTTTTCTTATAATATTACTATTTCCGAAAATGAAATATTTTACAACTACAGGGATGGAATTTACGCACAGGTTGTTGAAAATGGACAAATAATCCTTAATAAAATATCCGGCAATCTAAAAAATGGTTTATATCTAAGAGCCTCTAACAGCATCAATATAAAAGGTAATAATATATCTTCTTCTGAAAATGGTATTTGGCTTATTTTATCAGACGAAAATAGCTTGGAGAATAATGTTATTGCAGGAAATGATATTGGATTGAAAATTGATGGTAGCAGTAACAACACTATATTCCTAAACAACTTTTTTTCAAATTCTATTTTCAATGCCAGAGATGATTCATCAAATTTCTATGATAATGGAAGTGCAGGAAATTACTGGAGTGATTATACGGGAAGCGATGGAAATGGTGATGGAATAGGCGATACTCCTTATGCTATCCCGCCGGGAAATAATAGAGATTACCACCCTCTTATGAACCCCACCATTACGGATACAATTCCTCCAAGAATTGAAAGTATTAATATCCACCCTGTGGTGCAGGAATTAAATGGATACACCAATATAACTTCCATTGTTACAGATAATTTGGGGGTTGGGGATGTAAAGATAAATATAACTTTTCCAGATAGTACATCATTAGTTGCTGACATGAACCAAATCTTTGGTAGTGTTTATTTTTATGTGGTTAATTGCCCTATATATGGAAATTATAGCTTTTTCATCATTGCAAATGATTTATTTAATAATACAAACTCTTCTTTACTTTATAATTTTTCTGTTTCTCTTCCACAGGAGTTACCTAAAATATCAAATGTAAATGCCTTACCAAGCATACAGGAGTATCCAAAAACAGTAAATATATCTTGTTATGTGAATGATAATGTAGGCGTTGGAGATGTAAAAACAATAATAAAAAGAGATGATTTTTTAGTAGGAAATTATACAATGGAAAAAATAAGCACAGATGAGAATGGAAATGGTTTATACTGCTATTATTTTACTCCTCCATACATTTCTAACTATTCCTACTACATATGGGTTGAAGACATAAATTCAAACAAAAATAATTCATCCTATTACACTTTTTCAGTAGTTGATACAACCCCTCCTCAGATAAAAAATATTTCAATTTCTCCCGAAATAAAATTTGTAGGAGGGTATGTAAATATTTCATGCGAAATATACGATAATTATGCTGTAAATAATTCATTTGTTGAACTACATTTTCCTACTGGAGTAGTATCCAATATATCTATGAGTAAAATAAACAACACATTTTTTATAAATCAATCTTTAGTTATAAATGGAACATATGAATTTAAAATTTTAACAAGCGATTTTTGTAATAATTTTAACAATTCTTCAATTTATGAATTTTTTGTAACATTTCCCCCTATTGCAAACTTCACCTATGAGCCATTAAATCCAACAGATTTGGATATAATAACATTTAATGCTTCTTCAAGCTATGATTTGGATGGCTCCATTGTTAATTATACATGGCAATTTGGAGACGGAAGCATTGCTTATGGTGAGATTGCGGAGCATATCTATAGCAATGATGGAAATTACATAGTTAAGCTTACAGTATATGACAACGATGGAGCATACTCAAGCATTGAAAAAAATATTACTGTTTCAAATATAATTCCCTTTGCAAATTTCACATTTCAGCCAGAAAATCCGATAGTTGGCGAGGAAGTCAGTTTTTATGATTTATCAAGCGATGCGGATGGGAGCATAAAAATATGGGAATGGGATTTTGGGGATGGAACAAATTTATCTGGTGGAAAGGAAGAGCATAAAAATCCAAAGCATGTATATAGGAGAAATGGTATTTTCAATATAACTCTCACTGTTTATGATGATGACTACGCAAAAAATACAACAAGCAAGCAGATAGAAGTCATAGATATATACCCTCCTTCAATAGAAAATTTATCTGTCCATCCAAATCCTCAGGAAATAGGAAATGAAGTAAATATTTCATGTGACATTTTTGACGATGTTGAGGTCAGCGAAGCAAGAATAATCATAACCATGCCAAATGGAAGCCAAATAAATGAAAGCATGCTACTCGCGGAAAAATATTACTACAAAATTCAGTGCAATCAGGAGGGAAATCACACCTTCTTCATTTTTGCAAAGGACACGAGCAACAACTCCAACATCTCGCAAGCCCTTAACTTCACCATAATTGTGCCGCCTGAGCCGCCCCGCATAGAGAATGTGAGGTTGCAAAGTGTGCAGCAGTATGGCCTGCCGTTGAATATCTCATGCTATGTTTATGATAATATTGCGGTAAAGGAAACGAGGATAGTTTTTTCAGATGGCAATTTTTCAATGAGTGGAATTGTTGATGAGAAAGGAAACGGCATCTATTATTACAATTCAACATTTGATATGGGTTTGCATGCATTTTATATATATGCAGAAGATATAAATGGCTTCTTTAATATATCTACAAATTATTCATTTGAGATTATCGATACTCTGCTTCCGGAAATAAAAAATCTGATTTTTGAGGAAATCTGCCAGCCAGAAGAAGTTAATATATCATGCAATGTTTTTGATAATAGAGGAATAAAGGAAGTAAAGATAAATATAAGTGGAATTGAAAAAATTATGAATGGATACGGAAATCTATTTTATATAAATGAAAATCTATCAAGCGGAAACTATAGTTTTTACATAATTGCTGAAGATTTATCAAATAATAAAAATTCAACTTCCTATTACTCTTTCATTGTTACATATTTTCCAGTTGCAAATGATGATCATGCAATAACTGATGAAGACACTTCGATTTATATAGATATAACATCAAATGACTATGATATAGATGGAAGCATAAATGAAAGCAGTGTAACAATAACCCAGAATCCGTTTCATGGAAGCGTAAATGTTTATTCAAATGGAACAATTAAATATACTCCAGATGAAGATTATTACGGCATAGATTCATTCAAATATAAGGTAAAGGATAATAGCAATGCTTGGAGCAATGAAGCATGGGTAAATATTACAATAAACAGCATAAATGATGTTCCTGTTGCAGATTTTGAATGGGAACCACTGAATCCAAAAATTAATGATACAGTCTATTTCTTTGATTTAAGTTATGATTTGGATGGCTTCATTGTTAATTATACATGGGAATTTGGAGACGGAAACATAAGTTATGAAAAAAATTCAACTCATAGATATAATAGCGGAGGAAATTACATTGTGGTTTTAACTATAAAGGATAATGAAGGGAAGAATTCAACAATTTCGAAAGAAATTTACATAAGTGAAGAAATTTTGATTGCAAACTTTACAATATTGAATGAAAATCCTTGTTCAAAAGAAGAAATAAGTTTTTTTGATTTATCATATGGTGCAACTTCATGGCTATGGGATTTTGGAGATGGAAGCATAAGTTATGAAAAGAATCCAAAGCATGTTTATCAGATAGGAAGTTATTATAATGTAACCCTTACTATTTTTAATGGAAGCAGAAACGCAAGCATATCAAAAATCATACAGGTAGGAACAAAAATAGAAATAGTAAAAAACGAGAAAAATGTTGTTAATTATCTACCATGGTTTGGGAATGAAAAAAAAGCATCTGAAATTGCTGAAATTATAGGAGGTGAGATAATGCCAAATGGAAGTGTTATAAGCAAATGGAATGTAAGCAAGGGAGCATTTGATAGCTATATAGTTGGTATATCCCCTCCTTCTTATGATTTTATGGTTTATCCCTATGATGTAATTGTGCTGAGAGTTGCAGAAAGTGGATATTTTATAGAGGATGCATTTCCTGTAACAAGCAGAATTGTCAATGTTACAAAAAATGAAAATAATGTGGTAAATCATTTTTCATGGAGTGCTTTTTATTCTGTAAATGCTTCTCAAATTGCTGAAATTATAGGAAGTGAGATAATGCCAGATGGAAGCGTGATAAGCAAATGGAATGTAAGCAAGGGAGCATTTGATAGCTATATAGTTGGTATATCTCCTCCTTCTTATGATTTTATGGTTTATCCTGGAGATACAATTGTTTTAAGAGTCGCAATAAGTGGTGAATTTTTGATTGAGGTGATAAAATGAAGAAAATAGGAAGTATAATTGTGTGTGTGTTGCTGGCGATGGCGAGCATAAGCAGCGTTGGACTGGACCAGCCATTTCCAGTGTATGGGTATATAAAGGATTCTAAGGGAAATGCTGTTTCCTGGGCACAGGTAATTGTCAGAGATATAACGAGGGGTACACAGATAATTGTGAGCACAAATGAATATGGTTTTTATCAGGCGGAGCTCAGCAGCCTGGCGGAATGCCAGAATGGAGATGTTATAGAGATATACTGCTCTTATAACAATGAGGATAACAATAGAAGCTTTGTGCTTGATTTATCTCTTGCTTCAAAAAATGTTAGTTTCTCTCTTGTTGGCATACCATATGCAAAAACATTGAATGCAGAAAATATAACAAGTGGCTCCGCAAAATTAAATGGAGAGTTAATTTATCTAAATGATACTTCATGCCAAGTGTGGTTTGAATATGGGGAAACATTATCTTATGGATATTCGACATCAAAGATTACATATTATGGGCAAGCAAATTTTTCAGCAACAGTAAGCGGGCTTAAAGCTGATACAACCTATCATTTTAGGGTTGTTGCCAAAAACAGCAGAAAAACATTTTATGGAAACGATGTTACATTTAGGACATCTCCATCCCTGCCAGAAGTAACAACAAATGATGCAACAGATATTTCGTATAATTCAGCGACTTTAAATGGTTATTTGAACAAGGTAGGGGCGAGCAGTTGCGAAGTATGGTTTGTTTATGATAATGCTTCACATGATAAAATAGAGGATTACAGATATAATACTTCGCATATAATAAAGACATCTCCTTCCTCATTTTCTTCAACAATATCAAATCTTGAAGTAAATAAAACATATTATTTCAGGGCGATTGCCAAAAATAGCGAAGGAACTGTATTTGGAGAGGAAAAAAATTTTACAACAAGGGTTATTTTGCCATCTGTTTCAACAATTTCTGCTGAAAATATAACAAGCAACTCAGCATATCTTAAAGGGGAGTTAGAGGATAGAGGGGGAGATGAATATTGCCAAATATGGTTTGAATATGGAGAAAGCACTTCCTATGGATTTGCTACAAGCATTTTATCTATAAATAAAGATGAAGAATTTTTGATTAAGGTTGAAAATTTAACTCCAGGAAAAACATATCATTTCAGGGCTGTTGCAAGAAATAGCAAAGGAACTTCTTATGGAAGTGATAAAACATTCAAGACAAATTCTACAAAAGCAAGCATTGAAACTTCAATTTCAAATTATGCCATAATACTTACTGCAAATCTGGTTGATACAGGGGGCGAAATATGCTATGTTTGCTTTGAATATTGGAAGGAAGGAAATGAAACAATTTATAGAACAGAAGAAAAGGCACTCAACTCACCAGGAATTTTTAATGAAACCATCTCTGGCCTGGAAAGCAACACAAGATATTATTATAGGGCTGTTGTGAGGAATAGCCAGGGCACATCCTACGGCACAAACTTGTCTTTCACAACGAGCTCGGCGCCGCCAGCGCCCTCATTGGCGGGAGAAGATGCGCTTCCTTCTTTCAATAATGCAACGTTTCAATGCAATGTTTCTCTTGGAGCAAATGATTTCTGTTATCTATGGTTTGAGGTTTGGGACGGTGAAAAAATCTCATCTGAAGTTATGATTGTTGAGGAAAATTGCTCCTTAAATTATACGATTGAAGGGCTTGAAAGTGGAAGGGAATATAATTATAGGGCTGTTGCTGTTGGTTCAAACGGTGGAATAGCATATGGAGAAATTAAAAATTTTTTAACGCTTGAAAAAGAAAATCATCAGCCATATGTGAGTATTCTTTATCCAGAAAATAATTCGCTTGTAGATACCAACATTTCTTTAATGGCGGAAGTATATGATGAAGACAATGATTTGCTTATCGTAAAATTCCATATAAATGATGAAATTTTTATTTTAAATTCAAGAAATGGAGTTGTGAGCATCAACTTGTCTCTTGATTACGGAAAAAATTATTCATGGTTTGTAGAAGTTAGCGATGGGAAAATAAACGCTTCCTCGCCAATCCTTGTCTTTAGAACAAAAAGCGATATTTATGCGGATTTTATAACCTCTTTCATTTTAGAAAAAGAGTTGGCTTATTTCTACGATAATTCATCTGGTGAAATAGTTTCATGGCTATGGGATTTTGGAGATGGAAATGTGAGTTATGAAAGAAATGCAACACATGTATATGAAAAAGCAGGAGTTTATACTGTAAATCTAACAGTAAATGATTTATATGGAAAAAGCTCATCTAAGGAAAGGGAAATAAATGTTTTTTCAAGAGGAGATGCAAACATGGATGGAAAAATAAATGCTCTTGATATAACAAAAATAGAAAGAATAATTGCAGGAATTGATGAGGAAACAATTACGGCGGATTTGGACGGCAATGGAAAAATAAATGCGGAAGATTTAAATGAATTGATAAATAAGATACTGGGAATATGAAAAAATTAGTTATTCTTGCACTGCTTTTTATTCCAATTATTGCAAGAGGAGATGTCTTTATAGATGCTCCATCAGTTGTTTTAGTTGAAAATAACTTTTACTTATATGTAAATGTTGAAAATGTTGAAATGTTTAATTCAGCAGATTATTCAATTTTTTACAATTCGTCAATTTTTGCAGTTGAAGCAGTAGAGAACGGAAATATAAATGGGAGTGAGATAAACTGCAATTATTCAATAAAGGATGGGGAATGCAAAATTGTAAGCGACGCTTCTCTTAATCCTTTAAATGGCTCTGGTTACCTATCAAAAATTAAGTTTAGATGCATTGCAAGTGGCTTATCATATATATCAATTGAAGGAAACATGAGCGATTTCTATGGAAATGAAATAAATGTTTCATGGAATGGAAAAAATATAGTTGCTACACCTACTTGCCTTAAAATAGACGCACCAGATATTGCAAGTGGATATTTTTATGCTTTTATAAATATTTCAAATGTAAGTTTTTTAAATGCAACGAATTTTGAATTGATATTCGACAAATATTTTATAGAATTCATCGAGATTGAGAACGGCTCTATAGGAGGAGATGAAGTTTGTATCTATTTCAATGAATTTGCGGACGGAATAAAGATTGTTGCTCTTACAAATGCAAGCGGTAGCGGATGCATAGCAAAAATAAAATTTAGAGTAAAAAATTTAGGTAGCACAAATATCAATATATCAAATGCTACATTAAGCGGATTTTATGAAGAAATATCTCCATATATAATGAATAAAACAATTTTAATCTCCTCCCGCCCGCCAGTCGCAAATGATGATTATTATACAACAAATGAAGATATTATGCTTGTTGCAATTGCTCCTGGAGTTCTTGAAAATGATTATGATGCAGATGGAGATACCTTATCTGCAATTCTTGTTAGTGAGCCAAGCCATGGAAGCTTATCATTTAATTCAAATGGCTCATTTATCTATGCTCCTCAACCAAATTATTATGGGCAAGATAGCTTTACTTATAAAGCATATGATGGACAAGCGGATAGCAACATTGCAACAGTTTATATAAATATAACAGCGGTAAATGATGCCCCTTTTGCAGTTGATGATACAGCAAGCACAAGTGAAGATACACCTGTTTTGATAAATTTAACATCAAATGATTATGATATAGATGGAAGCATAGATTTAACAAGCATATCAATAACTCAAAATCCATCTCATGGAAGTTTAAATGTTTATTCAAATGGAACAATTAAATATACTCCAGATGAAGATTATTATGGCTCAGATTCATTCAAATATAAAGTAAAGGATAATGATGGAGCAGAAAGCAATGAAGCATGGGTAAATATTACAATAAATCTAGTAAACCATCCGCCAAATAAACCATCTTTAGTAAGCCCAGCAAATAATTCAGCTGATGTAAGCATAAATCAAACATTAACTGTTCATGTTGTTGATGTGGATGGAAATTCAATGAGTGTTAAATTCTATGGTCGCAAATTAGGAAACTCAACATGGCAACTGCTTGGCATAAATACAGGTGTAGGGAATAACACAGATACCTCCATAACATGGTATAATCTTGAATATGGCACAACATATGAATGGTATGCAGGTGCAAATGATAGCATCACTGAAAATTCATCAGATATATGGAGATTTACAACTCAATCATTTCCAACCGTAAATCATGCACCAGTTGCAAATGATGATTATTATTCAACAAATGAAGATATTATGCTTGTTGTAAATGCCCCTGGAGTTCTTGGAAACGATACCGATGCAGATGAAGATACCTTATCTGCAATTCTTGTTAGTGAACCAAGCCATGGAAGCTTAATCTTTAATTCAAATGGCTCATTTACCTATATTCCTAAATCAAATTACTATGGCTCGGATAGCTTTACTTATAAAGCATATGATGGACAAGCATATAGCAACATAGCAAAAGTTTATATTACAATAAATCCAGCAAATGACCCTCCTCAAAAGCCAGCATCGCCAAATCCAGCAAATGGGGCAACAAATGTTGGCATAAATGCAGTTTTATCATGGCAATGCATCGATGTTGATGGAGATGCTTTTTATGATGTTTATTTTGGAACTTCATCAAATCCACCAAAAGTGGCAACTGTTACAACAAAAAGCTATAATCCAGAATTAAGTTATGAAACAACTTATTACTGGCGAGTGGTTGCAAAAGATGGGCAATATGAGAATTCATCAGATACATGGAGTTTTACAACTATGTCATATATTCCTCCACCTCCTCCACCAGCCAATCAGCCGCCAACATGCTCATTGAATGCAAATATTAGCCAGGGATATGCTCCTCTTCATGTTAATTTTATAATGAATGCAAGCGACGATGGAAGCATAGCAAGCTGGGAGCTTGATGTAGATAATGATGGAATTGCTGAATATAATGGCTCTGGTCCTCCTCCTTCAACAAAGCAGCATGTCTATACAACGCCTGGAAATTATACAGCAAGGCTAATAGTTAGAGATGATAAGGGGGCAAGCGATGATACAGAAATAACAATAAGGGTTTTGCAAAATCATAAGCCAGTTGTAACAATTGTTAATCCATTTAGTGGCATTAAAATATCTGAAAATATACTGATTGAGGGATTTGCAAGCGATGAAGATGGAAATGATACAATACAAAGAGTAGAGATAAAAATTGATGGCGGGCAATGGCAGCCTGCGGAAGGCAAAAATTCATGGAGATATTTGCTTAATATAAGTGGAATAGGCGAAGGAGAGCATATAATTTATGCAAGAAGTTATGATGGAATAGATTATAGCGAGGAAAAATATATAGGAATAACTGTGGAAAAAATCAGGGAAGAGAAGAAATCCATATATCCCTACATTTTTATTTTGGTGGCAATCGTTATTGCAATAATATTTGTAATCAGAAAATATCGTAAAGTTATTTAATTGAGGTGATATATCAAATGATGCGTGATAAGGGACAGGTTGGAATTGTTGTTGCAATATTGCTTGTTGTTTTATTAGTTTCAGTTCTTGCAGTTATACAGCTCTACTATGTGCCAAGATGGATGGAGGAAAGAGAAGCCGAGCATATGGATGTTGTTGCAAATCAATTTGCAAATTTAAAATATGCTGTTGATTTAATAGCGATGGAAAAAATTTCCTCTCCTTTAACAACTTCGATAACGCTTGGAAGCAAGGAATTACCATATTTTCTTTCCTCCCGCTCTTTTGGCTCTATCCAGATTTTATCAAGCAGTATGAGCAATTTCGATTTTTCTTTAGAGATAGATGGATATGAATATGAAGAAAAAGAAAATGTATCATGCAGCAATACAAGCATATCAAATATAATTTCAATAAGTTCTCTTGAATTGAATATAAATAAGCTAAATATCGGTGACTATTACAATATCTCCTTTTCAGATAACTCATCAATATCTGTAAAGGTGGATGATTTCAACGATTATTGCAGAATTAATCTTACAGTAAAAAAAGAAAATACAACAATTTTAAATCAGACAATATTTTCAGGAATTGACAAGGGAAGCACATTTTTTATAAACTTAATGGATGAAGAATATGCATTTTCAACAAAGGTTTTACCCTATATAGCCAAGCCATTTAACGCAACATTTTCAGTTTCAAATGGTATTTTCAGTATAAGTTATGAGAGGTATAAAGAAGCTGAAAATTGCTCTTTTTCTCTTGGAACTTTAATATATCAGGCAGACAATGCCTACTTTGTTGACCAGAATTATATATATGAAGGAGGAGCCGTTTTTTTAAGCCAGCATGATGGAAACACAACCTTATTCTCCCCATCTATTGAGGTAGCAAATTCAAGTATTAATCTCACGCTCATTAATATTACACCAGTGCCGGGCAAGGCGGGGGCGGCGGGCTATGGCACATATCTGGTGAGGGTAAATTATTCGAGTTTTGAATCCTATAGATATTTTGGAAATATAACATTAAAAATTGTGAGCAATTATAATTATTCATGGAACAGATTTTTGAATAAGACATTTAACGAAAGCGGAATTAATTATGATTACGATTGGAACTCTGGAAAGTTTGAATTGAATGAAATAGAATTTGTATTAAATGTAGTAAAAATTTACGCTCAAGTTGGGCCGGGATGGGTTGAATAACTACTCAAAGGAAGCAAGTTTCTTTATCAATTCTTTCTTCTTTTTTCCAACAAGTGCATGCTCCAGAACTTCTTTAAGGGTTGAAACAGGTATAATTTCAATCATATCCCTATATTTATCTTCAATTAGCACATCCTGCAGATTTGCTTTTGGTATTATAACTTTTTTAATTCCAGCCTTTGCAGCCGCTTCAATTTTTGCAGTTACCCCTCCTACAGGCAATACTGTTCCATGAATGCTTAAGGAACCAGTCATTGCAACCTGCTGGCTTACAGGAACTCTTTCCATTGCAGAAATAACAGCCGTAGCAACTGATATTGAAGCGGAATCTCCTTCCACACCTTCATATGTTCCTATAAATTGGATATGAATATCTTTTTTCGATATATCCTCACCAATATATTTCTTTATTATTGCAGAAACATTCTGGACTGCTTCTCTTGCTATTATCCCAAGTTTGCCGGTAGCAACTACTTTTCCTTCAGCCTGCGAGCCAGCTGGGGTAACTTCTGCAGCTATAGGAAGAATCAAGCCAGAGTATTCACTCATCGACGGATCAGCAGACATTACAGCCAGCCCATTGACTATGCCAATTTTTGCTCCATCTGTCTCAAAATATTTGTATGCTTTCTTCTTCTCTATATATCTGTCCGCAACCTGTTGCTCAAGACTTCTTGCAATTTCCTTTGCCTTGATTACATGCTCCTGAGTAACAATATTTTTTCCTTCTTTTATTGCAATGTCGCCCGCAACTCTTATAAGCCCTCCTAGCTCACGAAGCCTTAATGAGAGCTTTCCCTTTTGCCCAGCCCTTCTTTGTGCCTCTCTTATTATCTCTGCAACCGCCTTCTTGTCAAAATGAGGAATTTTACCATCCTTTGCTACTTCCTGCGCAACAAATCTTATAAGTTTTTCTCTATTCTCTTCATTATCATCCATCACATTATTCATATAAACTTCGTATCCATATCCCCTTATCCTGCTCCTTAAAGCGGGATGCATACCCGCAACTGCATCAAGATTTCCAGCACAAACCAGAATGAAATCACAGGGAACCGGCTCAGTTTTAACCATTGCTCCAGCACTCCTTTCAGACTGGCCAGTTATAGAAAACTTCTTCTCCTGGATTGCGGTAAGCAAATGCTGCTGTGATTGCAAGCTCAATGTATTTATCTCATCAATATAAAGCACTCCTTTATGTGCCCTGTGAATTGCTCCCGCCTCTACCCTCAAGTGAGGAGGTGTTTCAAGCCCCCCTGCCTGAAAAGGGTCGTGGCGCACATCACCGAGCAGGGCGCCGGAATGGGCGGCGGTTGCATCAATGAATGGGGGGGTGTCATCTTTTGTATGAGAGACGAGTATTTTTGGTATGTTTGCCTCCTCTCTTCGCTGAATAATGCTTCCTCTGCCAGCTATTAGATAAATCATTGCAGCTGCTATCAGCCCGAAAAAGGCAAGGGTTATGTCATAATATATCGCCCCGAATATTGAGAGAATGATTATGAATGATACAATAAGGTTAACAAACTGGCTCTGCTGTTGCTCTCTCCTCCTCGCCTCAATCTTCATTTTTTCTACAATTTCCTTCCCTTTTTCAGCAGGGACAACTCTTATAAGAGGAGTGTTTGCATCGTCTTTATTTGGATATACCAGTATATCCTCAAGCTCTTCTTTTGGCAAAAATTCGGTCATTGCCCTCGCCAGCATTGATTTGCCAGTGCCAGGCTCGCCTATGAGCATCACATGCCTTTTCTGTCTTGCTGCCTGTCTTACAACTTCTACTACATGATCCTGCCCTATTACCTGGTCTATAAGCAATTTCGGAATACTTATTTCTGCTGTTGTGTTAAAATTTTTTGTTTCTATCCATTCATCTATTTGCAACATTTCTTGCTATAAAAAAATGTTCTATATAAAATTTTATATCAGCTCAACATTTACAGCTCTTTCTCCTTTATCCCCTTTCTTTATATCGAATTTTACTTTCTGTCCAACCTTTAATGGCTGGTTTCCTTTTACATCCGACTGATGCACAAAAACATCCTTTCTTCCTTCAACCTCTATAAATCCGTAAGAGGTTACCCATCTTTTAATTATTCCTTCCAATTTATCACCTTGCCTATAACACCTTCATGTATATAATGCTATTGGAAAAAAAATGGGCATGTAAAGTGCTTAAATTATTTCGTTCTTCTATTTTACCAAAGAGCATGGAGAAATTATCAATTATGAATATACTCTTTACAGAAAATTTTCTAATTCCAAAAATATTTAAACTTTTATTCATTATGTTTTTGGTAATTAAAATGAAGAGGAGAAATGTATTCGTTATTTGTGCAATTATTCTATTTTCCTCTTTTAATTCATCATTTGGAAATAGCAAAACTAATGATGTGCCAGCATGGAGTAAAGGAGATAGATGGATATTTGATGGAGAATTTTCATATGAAATAGAAGAATCTCCTTTATTTTTAAACATTACTGGAAAGTTAAGTGAATTAAATTTTAATGTGGCTTCAGAAGATGAAGATATTTATTATTTAGATTTTAACGGGAGTATTGAATTAAAATTGGTTGCAAATGTTGAAGGCGGGATAAATATAACCGCATCTTTAAAAAATGCTCGTGTTTCAGGTTATGCCCACTTTGAAAAATCCAATCTTGGTTTAAATAAATTCCACATTAATATTACAGGTTTTTTAATTATATCTGTTGCCCCTGTCCCCCTGCCATTCAGCGCCAGTATGATAATAACCTTTACACCACCATATTCTTTCATCTCATTTCCTATTTCTGAAGGCTCAATTTGGTATACTCTTCCTTCAATAATGAAAATAGAATTGGGAGAGGATCTGATTGATTTCATTGAAACAATGGCAGAGCTTATGAAAAAAGTTTTGCCAAGCGATATGGATGAAGTTGTTGATGAAATATTAAATGCAATTGATGAATTTTTCCCTCTTGAATTGCCGGTTGGCTTGCAGGCAGTGGAGTGCAAATCTCATGAATATCTAACTGTTAAGGCTGGCACCTATGAGAGCTATCATTTATTTTCAATAGGCGGTTTTTATGCTTTTTACTATATAGCAAATGTTTATTTCTCCCCCACAGCAAAGAATATTATTAAGATGCTTCTTACTGATGAAGAACATCTAAATTTTTCTGTGGAATTGGTTTCTTCCACATATCACCAGCCAGGAGTTCCTGAGAAACCCGAAAGGCCTTCTGGCAAAGAAAGAGTAAGAATAAGGAAAAGTTATGAATATGAAACCTATTCAATTGATCCAGATAATGATAAATTGCAATATGGATGGGATTGGAACAGCGATGCCATAGTGGATGAATGGACGGGTTTTTATAATTCAGGAGAAAAAGCCATTATTTCACATAAATGGGATAAAAGAGGCAGTTATGAAATAAGGGTGAGAGCAAGAGATGAAAATGGCTTTGAAAGTGAATGGTCAGACCCTCTTGCAATTAGCGCGCCATATATCAGAGCAGTATATTTTAATCCTATATTGGCTCTCCTTCTAAATGAGTTATTTTTGCATCAAAAATTTTAACATCCAAGAACTTCCCTATTTCAGCTTTTTTCAAAAAAACAGATTTATAGAAATCATTTTTCCCAACCCTCCAGCCTTTATATTCATTAAGCACGAGCACACGAGTTTTTCTCCCTATCCATCTTTTATTCCTTTTGAGAGAAATTTCATTTACAATCTTTGATGCAATCCTTGAGCGCTCCTTCGCAATTTCAGTAGGAATGCGCTTCATGCCCCAGCAGGGCGTGTGCGGGCGGGGGGAGAAGCGGGTTACATTTGTTACATCCGGCTCGATTTTTTTTATTGCTTCAATTGTTTCGTTGAAATCCTCATCGCTTTCGCCAGGGAATGCTACTATTATGTCAGTTGCAAGTGTAATGTCAAATTCTTTTCTAAATGCTTCGACAATTTCTGAGAAAATATCAATATCATATCCTCTTTTCATTCTTTCAAGAATTTTTTCGCTGGCTGATTGCAATGGTAAATGGAGAAATTTATAAACCTTCTCATTTTTAAATGCTTCAATTATTTCATCTAAAATTTTATAAGCAGAAAGAGGATGCATCATTCCAATCCTTATTCTGAAATCTTCTTCTATGCTCGCAACTTTTTCTATCAATTTAGGAAGATTTGGATAGGAGGCAGTATCCTGGGATGTTAATCTTATTTCCCTGCAACCTTTTGAAATTGCCTTTTTTATATCCTCATAAAGCAAATCCATAGGATATGAAATCAAATTTCCTCTTGCCTTTTTTGTTATGCAGTATGAGCATCCATAAATGCAACCATCAGAAATCGGGATATTCATGCTGATATCAATTTTTCTTTCAATTCCTGCTTTTATTCCAGCATATGTTTTCCTTCCTTCAATAGCATCCACAATTGAAATTACTTCAAGAGGAGAAAGCAGGATTGCATCATCCGCAACTTTTTTAACCAAACCCGGCTGCGCGGACGCCATGCAACCCGCAACTACAATTTTTTTGCCATTATATTTTTCTTTGAATTTTCTTATTCTACTGAGCATTCTTTGCTGGGTTGTATCTATCACCGTGCATGTAACAATTATTATAGCGTCTGCAATGCTTGCATCATTAACAATTTCATGCCCTCTTCCCTCAATTATCCCTTGCATTATTGAAGCATCTCCCTGATTTAATGCGCATCCATATGTTTCAATATAAACTTTCACATTTCTAAAGATGCGTTAATATTTTATTTTTTCTCCCGCTTTGAAAATGCTTAAATATCCAAAATGAAATTGTTTTGAATGCTTCGCAAGATATTGAGAGTAAGGGAAGTTGTATCATTTATAAGAGATGCAATTGAAAACGCAAATTTAAATGATATATGGGTTGAAGGAGAGATATCAAATTTTAAGGAGGTTGTTGGCATCTCATATTTTGATTTAAAGGATGAAGAAGCATTGCTCAGATGTGTTTATTTCAGCCCCAATAAAGAAAATTTGAAGAATGGAATGAAGGTTATTGTAAAGGGAGATATAGGGATATATGAAAAAAAGGGGTATTATCAGTTATATGTTAAGGAAATAAAAACTCATGGTATAGGTGAGTTATTCATAAAATTCATTGAACTGAAGGAAAAGTTAAAGAAAGAGGGCTTATTTGATGAAAAATTTAAAAAAGAAATTCCAAAAATTCCCTCAAAGATTGCAATAGTAACATCCCCAGATGGAGCAGTTTTACATGACATGCTAAATATAATTTCAAGGAGATTCCCAACAAATATTTTAATTGCGCCCGTGAGGGTGCAGGGCGAGGGATGCGAGGATGAAATAGTCAATGCAATAAATGAGCTTAATAAAAGAAAGGATGTGGATTTGATAATTCTCGCAAGGGGCGGCGGCAGCTGGGAGGATTTGCAGGCGTTTAATGAAGAAAAGGTCGCGAGGGCGATTTTTAACTCACAAATTCCAGTAATATCTGCGGTAGGCCATGAAACAGATTTCACAATAGCGGACTTTGTTGCTGATAAGCGGGCTAGCACCCCTTCTGCTGCTGCTGAAATGGCTGTGCCGAATAGGGAAGAAATTATTTCCTTGCTTCATATGTTTGAAAAAAGGCTTGTAAAGATTGTTGAAGAAAAAATAAATTTATATAGGAGAATTATTGAAGGGGTTATGAAAAGGAAGACATTTCTCCATGCAGATGAGCTTATTCTTGGAAAAATTGAAGATTTGAAATATAAAATTGAAAGGATGGAGGAACTTTCAAAAAGATATATTGAAAATATGAAAAATATGATAAATATCAGATTTGAAATATTAAATGCAATGAGCCCGTATAATATTTTAAATAGAGGATATAGTATATGCTTTAAGAAAGATAATAAAGTTGTAAGCAGTGTAGATAATATTGATATAGGAGAGGAATTAAGAATAGTCGTTAAGGATGGTGATGCAAAATGCATTGCGAAGGAGAAAAAGAAATTGGATTTGAAGAAGCATTGAAAAAGCTTGATGAGATAATAGAAGAACTTGAAAAAGGAGAGCTACCTCTTGAAGAAACAATATCAAAATTTGAAGAAGGGATAAAGCTCTGCAAGTTATGCAGGGAAAAAATTCAGATGGCGGAAATGAAAATAGAAAAACTTATGGAAGACATAAAATGAGACAATCTCTATTTTTTATTCCTCCAACAATTGCAATAATTTTAGGCCATTTTCTGGTAATTAATGAAAGCATTGAAAAAATAAACATAGCTACTACTCCTTTCCTTTTCCTTTCATTGTTTATAATAGGAGCTGGATATTTTATTAAAGAGAAAACAAAACATGTGATGCTATGCTATGGATGGATGCTTTTCGCAATTTACTGGGCAACACAGCCAGAAATTTTATACTATAAAGGGGAAGGAGATATAGTAAATGCTCTTTTCTGCATCGCCGGTGTATATTTTCTTTCCTATATCTCTTACCATGAATGGCTTTCCTACAAAAAGGAGGAAAATTTAGCAAGCTTAAACTTTCTCGCGGGCGCCACCTTTGTTGCTGGCTTGCTATATTTTATTTTTGAAAAAGTGGATTTTTTGGCTGGCTTACTTATAAAGATTGTTGCGGAGCAAACTGCTTCGAT
The DNA here is from genome assembly GCA_014361245.1 of Thermoplasmatales archaeon. Taxonomy (NCBI): domain Archaea; kingdom Methanobacteriati; phylum Thermoplasmatota; class Thermoplasmata; order Thermoplasmatales; species Thermoplasmatales archaeon. The sequence goes on from JACIWB010000001.1 coordinate 94,034, forward strand.
AATGAATTTTTTTGGATATAATGTTACTACTGGAAATGTAATATATGGGATAAATACTGTTGTTCCAATATATTTCAACGGGCATGAAAGCGTGCAACTTATTCTTGCATGCACTGGGTTGCAATCAATGGCTGTTTTTGTTGGTGTTTTTGGAGCGGTTAATTCCGATTATATAAAAAGGATTAAGGGTCTTTTAATAACTGTTATAACAATATATATTCTAAACCTGATCAGAAATGCTGGCGTGATATATGGAATGGAAATTCTTGGTATTGACTTTTACATAATGCACAATGTAATCGGAAAAATTGGCTCATTAATTGCTCTTATAGTGCTTGCATTCATAACTTTTGAAATGGTTCCAGAAATATATAATAATATATCTGCTTTATTTGATTTGACAAAGAGAAAATGATAGCAAAAAAATGCTTGCATATAGCTTTTCTTCCTCTTCCTTTCCTGATAGCATTTCTCATACTCTCAAAATTTTATCCCTACCTTAAATTTATTTTCCTCGTCTTTCTCATTTTGCAGATTTTTTTCATTTTTTTCTTCAGAGATTTAAAAAGAGAAATTCAGGATGAAATAGTTTCTCCAGCGGATGGGAGAATAGTTGAAAGAAACGGAAAAATATCAATTTTTATGAACCTTTTTGATATGCATGTAAATTTAATGCCATATGATGGAAAAATATTGAAAATTATACGCTACAGAGGAGATTATAAACCAGCTTTTGGAAAAATAGAAAAAAATTATAGAGTAGAGATTGAGATAGATAGCGATATTGGAAAAATAAAAATTATTCAGATCGCTGGATTTTTTGCAAGGAGAATTTTAACATATGTAAAGGAAGGGGATTATTTGAAGAAAGGAGAAAAAATAGGAATAATAAGATTTGGCTCAAGAGTTGAATTAATTCTTCCAGAAAATTGCAAAATAGTCGTAGAAAAAGGAAAAAGAATAAAAGCAGGGCAAACAGTAGCAATAACAAAATATAAAAATTGGGCATGATTTCCTTCTATGAAATTGCTCGAATACCAGGGAAAAGAACTTTTTAAAAGCTATGGAATTCCAGTGCCAAAAGGAGAAGTTATTGAAAAAAAGGATGATTTTAAAAAAATAAGCAATCCTCTCCCATGGGTTTTGAAGGCACAAGTGCTTGTCGGCGGGCGCGGGAAGGCGGGCGGAATAAAAATTGCTGAAAGCGTTGAAGAGGCGGAGAGAATTTTTGATGAAATGGTTGTTAAGGGTGTGAAAGGGGAGAAAGTAAGGAAAATTCTTGTCGAGGAGAAAATAGGCATAGATAAGGAGTATTATCTGAGTTTTTTTATTGATAGAAGCAGTAAGCAATATCTTATGATGTTCTGCAGTGAGGGAGGGGTTGAAATTGAGAGCATTGCTGAGAAGGTTAAAAAAATGTATGTAAATCCACTTGTTGGCTTGCAAAACTATCATCTCAGAAAAATTCCTCAGGAAGCGAGGGGAATTGCCAAAAACCTATTCAGGCTTTTTATTGAAAAGGACTGTGAGCTTGCTGAAATAAATCCTCTGATAATTTCTAATGGCAGGGCAATAGCGGGAGATGCAAAAATAATTGTTGATAACAATGCAATTTACCGCCATGAAGAACTTCCAAATGAATTTGTTGAACTCTCCTCTCTTGAAAAAGAGGCGAGGGAAAAGAATATTGCATTTGTTCAGCTTGATGGAAACATAGGGGTGATTGCAAATGGGGCTGGCTTGACGATGGCAACTCTTGATGCACTTAATGAATTCAATGGAAAGGGAGGTGTATTCCTTGATTTGGGAGGAACCGATGATGTAGAAAAGGTAAAGCAAGCATTTGAATTGATGGCAAAGGCAAATCAAAAAGTAATATTGATAAATTTATTTGGAGGGATAACGAAATGTGATACTGTTGCAAAAGGAATTGTCGAGTTCATGAAAGAGAGGAATATCAGCCAGCCGGTTGTGGCGAGAATTAAGGGAATTAATGAAGAGGAAGCAAAGAAAATGCTTAAAGATTATGTTATAACCGCAAACTCTCTTGAAGAAGCTGCAAAAAAAGCGGTTGAGGTGATTTAAATGGCAATATGGGCTGATGAAAAAATTAGATTGCTTGTTCAGGGAATAACAGGACATCAGGGAAAGTTTCATACAAAAGCAATGAGGGAATTTGGAACAAAAATAGTTGCAGGCGTGACACCTGGGAAGGGAGGGACAAATATTGAAGGAGTACAAGTTTATGAGAGTGTTGAAGATGCAATGGAAATGAGGCCAAACGCAAGCATTATTTTTGTTCCCGCTCCATATGCATGTGATGCGGTTATTGAAGCCCTTGATAATGATATAAAGCTTGTTGTTGTAATAACTGAAAACATACCATTTCATGATGCAATAAAATTTGTGAATTATGCAAAATATAAGGAAGCTACTTTAATTGGTCCAAATTGCCCCGGAATAGTTTCTCCAGGAAAAACAAAAATTGGAATATTTCCAAATCATATTTTCAAGGGGGGAAATGTTGGGGTTGCTTCCCGCTCGGGCACACTCACATATGAAATAGTAAATGAGCTTAGCATGGCTGGAATAGGACAATCAACATGTGTTGGATTAGGGGGAGATCCAGTAACCGGAACAAATTTTATTGATGCTCTTGACGCCTTCGAAAGAGATGAAGAGACAGAAGCTATTGTGCTTGTTGGCGAAATAGGAGGAACTGCGGAAGAAGAAGCTGCGGAATTCATAGAAAAGAAGATTAGCAAGCCAGTTTATGCCTATATAGCAGGAAGAACAGCTCCGGAAGGCAAAAGGATGGGGCATGCGGGAGCAATAATATCCGCGGGTAAAGGAACGGCAAACTCAAAAATAGAGGCATTTAAAAAAGCGGGAGTTAAGGTTGCTCGTTTCCCGAGCGAGATAGCGGAAATGATAAAAAATGATAAGAAAATTTGGTGAAAAATATCCAAAAATAAGCAATTCAGCAATCGTTGATGATACCGCATTGATAATTGGAGATGTTTTTATTGATGATTTTGCAAATATATGGCCTCATGCCCTGCTGCGTGCAACTGACGAAAAAATATTTGTTGGAAAGAAATCTGCGATTTTGGATAAATCATTTATTGAATCACCAGAGGAAGTTTATATAGGGGAAGGAAGCATAATTTCTCATGGTTCAATTGTTCATGGCAGCAGAATAGGAAAAAATGTTCTGGTTGGGATTGGAGCAATTTTGCTTGAAGTGGAAATTGGGGATAATTGTATAATTGCATCTGGGAGTGTTGTCAAAGAGGGTGTAGAGGAAAACTCTTTTGTTGCAGGCATTCCAGGAAAAGTGATTAGAGAAGTAAGAAAAGAAGAAATTGAAAAAAATAAAAAGATATGCGAGGAAATGTATAATAAAGCAAAATTGTTAAAGGAAAATGATTGAAATTAATGGAAAAAAAGTTTATCTATTGCCAGTTATCCGAGGGCTTGCGGGGGAAGGAGAAAAAGTAAGCAGGTTATTTTATGAAATAAAACCCGATTGCATTGCAATAACTGTTGCTGATGAAGATTTAAAGCTTATTGGAGAAAAGATAGAAAATGCGAGCATGCCGCCTGAATACCAGTATTACCTTCTTCATCTTTCAAAATATGGAGAGCTTGCAATTCCTTCGCAGGATATAATCTTTGCTGATGAAATTTCAAAAAAGGAAAAAGTTCCATTATATGCAGTTGATATGAATGATGATGAATACATGGAAAAATTTGTTGAGTATATTTCGCTTTTTTCATTGATAAGATATTCAAGAAAGATTAAAAGATTGGCAAAAAAGAAATTTAATGCAAAAAATGCAGAAGAATTCGTTGTTATGTGGGATAAAGAGGTGAATTCAATTAAATCATTTAAAAGGCTTGAGGAGGAAAGAGAAAATACGATTGTCAAAAAAATTATTAATTTATGCAATAAATATGAAAAATTGCTTGTTATAATTCCTTTTGAAAAAAATGAGTCAATATCCCAAAAGCTGAGGTTTTTCATCAAAGATAGAAAAATTTGAAAATAATCTTGTTAAAAGTATGCGGGCGCCGGGATTTGAACCCGGGCAACGAGCTTGGGAAGCTCGAGTCATAACCCCTAGACCACGCCCGCTAAATGATAATTATAAAGAAATATTTTAGGGTTTTGAAATGGGCCCGCCGAGATTTGAACTCGGGTCACCAGCACCCCAAGCTGGTAGGATACCAAGCTACCCCACAGGCCCTGTTTTTAATATTATTCTTACTAAAAAACTTTTTTATCTGAAAACAATTACCGGGCATTCTTCCATGCAATCCAGGCAATGAATACATTTGTCATTTATCCACGCCTTCCCATCTTTCAAATAGATTGCTCCTTGCTTGCATTTTGAAATGCAAACGCCGCAGCCAACGCAATTTATTGCTCTATAAATCAAATCTTTTACTATTTCCTCATTTCTTTCTTCCCCCAGCATTCTCATAAAATTATTTACCCTTTCTTCATTTCCTTCTACTTTATATTCTCTTTCTATTTTTATTTCATATGATTTACCAGCCCATTTTGGTGTTTTTCTCCATCTCCATAAGCCAAGACTAAGCCATTCTTCTGGCAAATTATTCTTTTTTGAAAAATTTATTAGAAATTCGTTGAAATCATTCCATTTTTCATGCTTTTTAATCTCAAACTCCGCCAAATCACATGCGGGGCAAAGCCAGCAACCAATTCTGCTAAATCCCTCTTCGTATAACCTATTCCATTTCGCTTTTTTGTTGAATAAATATAGCCAAACATGCATTGCACTCCACTGCTGGATTGGAGAAGCCCCTATCTGTCCTTCAACCCATGGATTTTTCCAAATACTACCATGCTTTTCCCTTCCAAAAGATTCATATCTCCTCTGTCCTATAAAAGAAAGAACACCTGAACCAAAATTTTTTCTTATAGTTTTTGCAGCAACACCTAACTTGCATGTCTTACAGCACCATCTATAATCCCTTGCTGGGGGACCAAAAAAATCTAGGCATTCCCAGAATATATCGCTCGCACTTTCCTCTATTAAATTAATTCCATAGTTATCTGCAACTTCATATACATGCCTCTTTGTTTCCTCAAATTCCAGGCCTGTATCTATAAATAGCATTGGAAATTCATGCCCGCTTTCCATAACTAAAAGGAGAGTTGCCAAGCTATCCTTCCCTCCACTGAATGATACGCTTTTTGGCATATTGTAGGCCTTAACAACTTTTTCAATAAATGAAAATGCTTTTCTTTCCATTTCTTCTATAACATTTGCATTTTCTTCAATTACTCCCTTCCACCCTCTATCCTTCTTTCTCTCAGCCTTTTCAATTCCTCTCCATCTTACCTTAACCGCCATTCCTCTTTCCATTTCATCTGCATTCATTCTTGCTTTTCCAGTTGCAATAACCTCTCCTTCTTTATTAAAAATAATTACTTCATCTCCTTTCCTTATTTCTCCGTCAATTTCAACTATGCCTGGAGACATCAAATTTGATGTTTTCAGTATTGCATCTTCTGCTCCTTTATCCACAATAACATACCCTTTATTTACTTCAAGTAGGGATGCATACCATGGGCGTGGCTGGAAAAAAAATTTTCTGCAGAAAATATCATAATAAAAAATTCCAGCAACCCTGCCATCTATTATCACTTCGTCGCTTCTATCTATTGAAGGAATGCTATTTAAAATTGTATTTTCTGGAAGATAAAAGTCGCCAAATTCCTCAGTAATTTTTTTCTTTATCATCTTTCTATCAAAATCAAACGAAGGGCGCACATCGCCCGGAGGCGTGAGTCTAACTTCCTTTGCAATATTTCCACAGGAGCATTTATCCTTTAAAATAGGGATATTGCATTCATCACAGTATTTAAGTGATATTTTTCCGAGATAAATCACAAGAATAAAGGAAGCATATATAATAAGGATTTCTAAACCAGCAATAAAATAGGAAATTCTGCGGTTCTTTTTCCAATAAAAGTTTATTTTGAAGCTGGAGGAAAAGAAGGAATAGTTATTTTTGGCTTTGTTATATTTTTAACAAATGAAGAAAAATTGCAAATTTCGAAATATTTTAAATAAAGAAAAATAATTAAATTAATGGTGGTTGCGATCTCTCCAGGAAAAATTATTCTTTTTGGGGAACATGGAGTTGTATATGGCAAACCATGCTTATCTGCTGCAATCTCCCTTAAAGTTGCAGTTAGTATTGAAGAAAGTGAATCAATGAAAGTAAATAATGAGCCGTTAAATGAAAAAAAGCATTCCTACATATCAAAAGCCATAGAAAAAATATGGAAAGGAGGAAATATATCAATTTCAACTTTTTCTCAAATTCCATCAGCAAGCGGGCTCGGCTCATCATCGGCATTAACAACCGCTTGTGTTGCATCACTGCTCTCAATGAATGAAAATTTCAGCATTTCTGAAACTGCAAGAAAAAGTTTTGAAGTAGAATATGAAGTTCAGAAAATAGCAAGCCCGAACGATACTTCGGTATGCGCAAATGGAGGCGCAATTTTTGTTTCATGTAAAAAAGAAGAAAATTTTTTATGGGATATAGAGAAAGAGGGTAAAAAATGGTATGTTCATTCTGTAAACGCCCCTCAGATGAATTTTGTTATTGCAAGCACTGGTATAAAATCAAAAACACCTCTGCTTATTAGGAAAGTAGAGAAGTTTGTAAGGCAATCATCCTTTGCAAAAGAATTGATGGAGGACTTGGAAGATATAGTTATAGAGGGTAAAAAATCTCTCGAAAAAAATGATTATGTCAAGCTCGGCGAACTGATGAACAAAAATCAGAAAATCCTACATACCATGGGGGCAAGCTCAAAAGAAATCGAAAAATTAACAACCATTGCAAAGAAAGCGGGCGCGTATGGCGCAAAACTCACAGGCGCAGGCGGGGGCGGGAGCGTAATAGCAATTGGGGACGAGCCAGAAAAGATTGTTAGGAATATAAATAAAATGGGCGGTAACGCATTTGTTGTATCTATTGCAAAGGAAGGGGTAAAAGTGTGGAATTAAATTTTTCATAAAGGATTTATATTTGGAGCAATATATCTGGGGATGGAAAGCGTATTGGATAAAATAAAGAGTGGTAAAATAAAATGGGTGCAGTTGCATTTTGTTGATTTAATGGGAAAACTAAGAGTGTTACATATTCCTTCGAGTAAATTTATCAAGGAAAAAATATTTGAAAACGGTATAAATTTTGATGGTTCATCTGTTGGTATCAGCAAAGTAGAGAAATCGGATATGATATTAATTCCAGATAAGGAAACATTTTCTATCCTTCCACATGAGAATGGTGAGGCAAGAATTATGGCAGATATATATGATACAGATCTTAAACCATCTCCTTTTGATTCGAGAGGAATTCTCAAAAAAGCATTGAAAGAGCTTAAGGAATATGAAATAAAAATATCTCCCGAAATGGAATTTTATGTTATTAAGGAGAGACAGGACACACCAAAAAAGGGAGGATATTTTGCTCCTCCTCCTTTTGATGAAATGAAAAATTTCAGGAAAGATTTATCTGATGTTTTAATTCAGAGTGGCTACAATGTTAAATATCACCACCATGAAACAGGTTCAAATCAGCATGAAATTGAGGTAAGTGAGATGAATGCAGTTTCTTCAGCAGATTTCTGTATATATTTTAAATACATTTCTAGGGAAATTGCAAAAAAATATGGAATAAAAATCACTTTTATGCCAAAGCCATTTTCTGATGATGCGGGGAGCGGAATGCATATTCATATTTCATTTTATAAAAACGGAAAAAATGTTTTTTATGATAAGAATGATGAATATGGATTGAGTAAAATTGCGAGATTTTTTATAGGAGGAATACTGCATCATGCAAGAGGTATCTCTCTCTTATCCAATCCAACAGTAAATTCCTATAAAAGACTTGTTCCAAATTTTGAGGCGCCTGTTTATGTGGCGTGGGCTAGATACAATAGAAGCAGTTTGATAAGGATACCTGCAAAAAAGGAGGTTGATATAGAGATAAGGAATGGTGACCCATCTGCAAATCCCTATCTATTTTTTTCAGCGGTCTTATATGCTGGAATAGATGGGATAAGAAATAAAATTGAATATGAACCAGTTGAGGAAAATATATATAAAATGGATGATAGAGAAATCAAGAGGAAGAGAATAAAAAAACTACCATCAACACTTCTTGAAGCAATAGAAGAATTTGAGAAAGATGATATTATAAGGAAAGCGATTGGAGAGGCATCTGATGCTATAATTGAGAGAAAAAGGAGAGAATGGAATGAATACATGACGGAAATAACATCAGTGGATTATAATTTTTATATGGACTGCTGAATTTGATGGGGTCCGTAGAACAAAAGAAAAAGATTAAATTTCTTTATTTATTTTAAAAGGAGGGAATGGGATGAACTGGAAAGAAACAGATAAAAGATTAATTGAATTTGGAAAAGAAATGGTAGAGGGAGCATGCAATGCTCTAAAAATAGATGAGGAAAAATGGAAAAAAGAATTGGAAGAGATGAATAAAGGGAAAAGAGGAGCACAATATAAAATACCTGCTTCTTTAATTTCAATGGCCTCAGCTTTCTACACATTTTTACCCTATCGCGAATTAGCAGGCTTGATTAACTCCTTGTTTGGAAAAAATTTTCATAGATTCAACAGGTTTTTCAATAATAAGAAAAGGAAATTGGAAGACAATAAAATTTAAGGAAAAAAACACTAGAAAATGGTATAAGCTCCATAAATTATGCAATAGCAAAGGAGAAATAGTAGCTTTTGCCATAACTGAAGGAGATGTAAATGATTCCTCTCTTTTTGAAGATTTTATAGAGCATATACCCGCTGGCTCTACAATTTATGGAGATAAAGCATATTTTTCAAGAAAGAATTATAATATTGCTGAAAAGAAGGGAATAATATTTCATTCCCCTCCTAAGAAAAATGCTTTAGCTAAATGTAGGGGAAGTAAAGAATTTGCAGAAGAAGTTAAATTGTATAATAGGATATGAAAAATGGGCAGAAATTATAGAGAAAGATTTAACAAAGAATATGTTTTTTCAAGATTGAAAACAATATTTGGAGAAAACATAAGAGCAATTACTCTTACTGGAATTGCTGTTACTCTCATGAACATGATTACTTTGTGCAATAAAGTAATTTAAAAAATTAACTTTAAGAAATAAGCAAAAATGATTAAAGGCAAAAATAGCAGGAATTTATCTTTATTTATTCTACATGCCCAATTTACAGTTGTTCCGAATGTCATTTTTCGCCAAGGAATGACCATCTCAACAGATATAAATTGGGTTGAGAATTTTTAAACGAGGGATGTTTTAGCAAACAAAAACGCCAAGGAAAAAACGGTAATAATTTAATACCTCGACAAGATTCATGATGGCTCCCCGGAGGGGGCTTACTATATGAGGGTTTAAAACCCCAAACGCATTTACTTGGTGATGAGTAGGAGAGTTAAAAAGGAGAAAGTGCATAACCCAAAGAGAAGGTATGAATATGCACTTAAACATCTTAACGCCTCTTCTATCCTGGATGGAAACAAAAAACACATAGAAAAATTTGCCAAGTCATGCATGGCTGAAGGGATAGGAAAGTTAAGAATAACAAAATACATCTATACTCTTACAAAAATCTCTGGGATGTTAAAAAAGGATTTTTATGAGGCAAACAAAGAAGATATTGAGCGAATTATTTATGAAATCGAGGAGAGCGATTTATCAGAGTGGAGCAAACATGATTATAAGGCAACTCTGAAAAATTTTACTGGCAGACAAGTTAACTGCAAAAATCATAATTTTGATCTGTTACATGCGAAATCTGTGTTAGGATTCGGAAGTATTGTGATTGCTGCAATAGATAATAATACTCCAGAACAGCAGGTAAATTGAGGTTGAAATACTCAGTAAATAACTTAACTATAAAATAGACTGACCCCCCCCAATAATAGTAGGGTACAGTCATCTCTAAATAGCCCAGTACAGTCTCTCCTCTACTATCCTTTACTGCAACGCAAATTTCCCGAATGCCAGGTGTTTCATAGGAAACTTTAATAGTGTTGTTTTCTAACCAATCTGTATCCCATCCGTCTGGATTAAGAAGGTGGTTAAAGTTCCATCTATAAATATATGGTGGTTTACCCCCATATGCAACTGCCTTTAAAGTTACTGTTTGACCGACTTTTATTTTTTCAGGACCCTCTATATGAACACCCATAGGAGGATAATCTATTGAAACAGTGGTTGAATCTATATCATAATCTCCTTCATTATCATACACGCGCAATTTAACAGTATACCTGCCTATCTGAGTATATTTATATGTGGGTTTATCACCTATGTCATTATGCCAATTATCACCATCATAGAACATCCAATCATACCGATCAATGCAGCACCCGTTTTCATCATTATCATGGCTTTTTGCCCCGTTAAAATGAACATATTGATTGATATATCCATAGTAAGGTCCCCCGGCATCAGCTGTTGGCGGATTCCTTTTTTCAATCACTGTAACGTTTAATCCAGAGGACCAGTCACTTTCGCCATACGCATCTTTTGCTTTAACCTTGATAGTGTAAGTTCCTATATTGGTCCATTGATGAGTAAGAGTTTTTGGCACTCCTTGATCACATTTTTCTGTCCAACCACTATCGGTTCCATCTCCCCAGTCAAACAAATATTTAACAGTATCTCCTTCATAATCATAGGCTGTAGCTGAATACTCATATTCCTGATTTGTATGTACTTCTGTTGGCCCAGTAGGTGGAAGGGGTATGCCCGGAGGAGAATTGATAATGTTGATTCGGATTTTACCTGTTTTGTTACCGTAACTAGAGTTTATATAGATATTCCCTTCATGTAATCCATATCCTAACCTCGATGTATTCACTACAACAGCCCCAGGCCAAACAAAAGAGCGTGGCGCTGGTGCATATGGAGGGAATACACTCATCCAATCACTGTCATCGCTAGTTTTAAAATAAAGTACACCTATTCCCCCATTCCAAACACTAAAGTTGAAAACATAATATTGGTCTTTTAGGCAATCCCCAAAATCATGATCTGGCGGATTTGGAGATACTCGAAGAAGAGGAGATTTGGAGTTATCTGGTTGTATTGAAACATAATTCAATTTTCCCACGGTGTCGGCAACACAAGACTGAAAGCTTGCCAGATAACCTGCAACAAGCGGATAGCATATTATGCCAGCTTGAATTTTAATGTTTTTTCCTTCTTCAACATAAACTGGTGATGAACTTATATGTACGTTTCCATCATAGTTTGTATTAAAATAGTTAAATGGCATAGCATTAATAGCCTCAACAATTTGTTCATATGCAAACAAAACTTCATTAGCTTCGGTATCTATTATATTAAAAAATACCTTTATCGTAAAAACTCCTACAGTCTCCGTTCCCCCTCCAGCTAAGTTTACCCAGCCAGAGTAATCATAATCGAATGTAAACGTAACATAATCATTATCAGTCGGATACCAATTCACTACATTCCAACATGCCTGATAACCACTCAGCACACCAACAACAGCTGATGCACAGTTGGTAACAATTCTTACATCGTTTAGTGTGCCTTCTTCCCATCCTAGATCCCACCCTACCGCACCTCCAATATTCCTGTCCGAGTTCCAACCATCCCAGGGAGGATACAAAGTATCTTCTGATAAGTCACTACTATTACTTGCATTAGATATACCTATAAAAAATCTTCCATGATTATTCTCTGTATTTACGTTTATGGTGCTGTTGTAAATAATCATCAGCAGTAAACATATCAATACTCCCCATATTTTACTTTTCACATTATCTCCCCCTCATCTATCCACCCATTAATTATTAATACATAAAATTATTTATAAAGTTTTCGGTGCAGTTGGTCTTGTAGAATAAAAGAAAAAATTACAAACTAATTTTCTTTCTGTTCTATGAGGGGATGGGAATGAACTGGAAAGATAATATTAGATTGCTTATTGAAAATCTATTTGCATTTTTGGAGAAGTTGGGTGTCAAAAAAGCAAAATATAGAGGAATTGATAGAGTAGCAGTTCAACTTTATATAACAGCGATTACCTCGAATTTAGTTAAAGGGGTGAAATTAATGATTAAGCAAGTAGAAGAAAAAATTAGAGAATTAAATAAAAAAAATCAAAAATTGTTTACTGAATTGTGTTAAATATTTTTCTTCTTTTTTATTTTTCAATTATAATTTTTAGCTACTTTTTCAAAGCATTCTCATATGCATCTTTCCACATATCAACTGTTTTTTGAATTTAAATTTTGCTTATTCTCTCGCCTCTCCTTCCGTAACAATATTATAAATCACTTTCTCCACTCTTTCTATGGCATGAAGAACTTTTTCCAAGGGGCGTGCTTAGAGTTCAGGCGAGGAAAATATTATTTGCATTAGCGGAGTACCATAATTTTGCGAATAAAAGAAGAGGGGGATTATCCCAATAAAATAACTATAAATTCTCCTTCTTCATGGTTTTCTGCTGCTTATTGGTCGCAGTTTCTACTCCTATAGTTCACTTTACATCAAACAACTTCCTTATTTTCGCCAAATCATGATAACTCCACACTTTCTTATTTATCCTTTCCAATAATGCTTCCATTGCTTCCTCCTTCTTTTCAGGAATAAAAGCAATTCCTTTTCCCTTTACCCTCACCCATTGTATCTTTGGAAAGTGCTTTCTTAAAATGTAAACCTTTGTAGATGGATTTTTTGCATTGGTAAAAACATATCCTTTCTCCATTATTTCCTTCAACATTTCCCATGTTCTCTCGCCCAAGGTTTTGTTCCTCACTTTTATGTCTGAAGTATATTTTATCACGATACAATAAGGAATGCCAAGTCTTCTTGCTACCTCTGCCTTGCAGCCCAATTCACGAACCATTTTCCTTATTTGCTCCACTTTTTCCTTTGTGTAAATATACCTTCTTGGAATATCTTTTGTAAAATGCTTCACAAGTCTGTAACTTATTTTCAATTCACGAGAAACTTGTGTTTTTGGCTTTCCAGATAAAACTTCATCCCTAATGCGGTTTATCAAATCTAAGGTTATTTGCATTAATTAAAAATAAGCGATGCGGTTGTATATAAGGATTGTGGACTAAAATTTATAAAATAATTAATAACTCATAATTTATGAAACATATTTCATGCAATTAATGCACATATATTAAGTAAGAAAGTCTTGGAATGTTGTAAGTTATCCAAAATGGTAGGATTTATAAATAACAAGATAATTTTTTTTATGCAAGGATTTGACGAAATAGTGGAAAAATTAAAGAAGATTAAAGAAAAGGGATTTGTTAAAACACATAGAGCAGGCGATACTGGTGTTGGAAAAACTTTAGAAGATTTGTTAGGCATAAAAGAAAATAATGTGCCAGGTCCGAATGCCGAATTTATTGAACTAAAATCAGCGAGAAAAAATACATCAAGCATGCTTACATTATTCACTAAACCACCTTTGCCTAAAAGCACAAATTCTAAACTTCTTCAAGAATTTGGATATGTTACAAAAGATAGCAAAGGTAGAAAACGGTTAGAAACAACTGTAAATGCTGTAAGATATAACACCCTTCGAGGAGGAGTAGGTTTTAAAATAGACATTAAGAGAGATAGAATAGAGCTTGTGACAAAAGGGAGAGGAAAACCAGGATTACAAAATTTTTTTAACAATATCGCTAAAAGAGAAAGCGAAGAGGAAAGAGTTCTTGGATATTGGAAATATGATATACTAAAAAATAGTTTTGAAAGAAAATTACCACAAGTAATGTACGTTAAAGCAGAAGCAAGAGGTAAAGGTAGTGAAGAGGAATTTTGGTATAATGAAGCATGGCTGTTAAGTGGGTTTGATTTCAAAGGTTTCAAAGAATTGCTCAAGGAAGGAGTTATTTTAGTTGATATAAGAATAGGACAATATCCTGATGGACGACCACACGACCATGGAACGGCTTTTAGAGTTTTCAAAAATAATTTGGACAGATGTTTTAAAAACAGAATAAGGATAATATAATTAATAGGGCGGTTTCCAGAAATCCAAAATATATTCAAAGGTTGTTCCAAGAGTGATATAGTTACTCGGGTAGCCAAATATACCAACCTGATTTACTAAGTTTCTTCTATCCCATATAATAGTGTTTCTAAACTCATAACCTACTTTTTCTAACTCTTTTATCACATAAATATGAATAGGTATTCTTTTGTTTTCCCACCATAAATCATTTACATTTATAATGTTATGGGCTTTTGTTTTAAGAAGAGGTAAAATGCCTTTATAAATTTCCCCCAATACTTTTGCGTATTTTTTTGGTTTCATGATTCCTAAATCTCTTGGGTCATTAGAATATTGCTGAACTTCAAGATAATATTCATTTTCTCTTAAATCTCCTCTTAAACTTTTATTTAGTCTCGGTCTGTTTAGCATATTAGCATATGGAGGGGATGTAACCGAAAGAGCAACAGTTTCTTCTTCTAAATATTGAGGGATATTATGAGCATCATCACATATTGCGATTTGTTGGCTGTTTCCTACTAATCTTTGTTGTGATAATCTCTTTTTAGCAAAATCAATGTAATCTTTCTTTAAATCAAAGCCAACCGCATTTCTATCTAAATCTCTCGCAGCAATTAGTGTTGTTCCTATTCCTACAAAAGGGTCTAAAACAAGCTCTCCTCTATGAGTAAGAAGCTCAATACATTTCTTTGGTAATCCAATCGGAAAGACTGCTGGATGGATTTTTTTATCTCTTATATCTCTCCTTTCGTAATAGAACTCCCAAATTGCTACTTGACCTTTGACCCAATCTTTTGGCTTAATACAGCTTATATAGTTGGGTGGGCAGTTGCATGTTCTTTGGTAGTTTATTTTTAGTTTTTCAATCATCCTCAATCCTCCTAGGATTTACCTCAATAATCATTTTATTACTTTTAACTTTTAATATCCATTCCAACTCATCTCCTTCTTTTAAACCAAATTGCTTTACAATGCTAATTGGGATAGTAGTTCTTAATGAATTTCCTGTTGTAGATGCTTTTGAAATAATTGTTTTAAATCCCATTTTAATCAAATATAAAATACAATTCAAAATATAAATTTTTTGGAAAAAAAATTTGTAATAAAAGTTACCTAAAAATTTATACGCCTGATTGCATAAATTCCTTTGAGTAAAATATTTGATAAGGGCGCCAGTAGATGAGCAAAATTTTAAGGATTTCTAAGTGGAAATGAAGAAATAAAAGAATTTAATATAGTAAATTTTATAAATTAAATTCTTTTTATAAAATATATGATTAAAAATATTTCAAAAGAAATTTTAATCAGAAAATCTTTACAGTATATGCAAAATATTCACAAGCTATTAGGACAAAAATATGTTCGACTAATTTTGGAGGAATTAGAGAAAGATGATAAAAGTTTTAGTGAAATTGCTTATAACGTTGTAAAAAATACCGCTATGGCAAACAACACTCTGAAAAAACTCCTTGCAGAGAATTTCGTAAAGAAAAACAATAAAGGTAGAAAAACAATATATTCTATTACGGAAAAAGGTAAAGAATTGCTAAATTATATTAGGGTTGGTGATAAATTTGAATGATTATATTTTATTAAAAAAAGTGAAAATAAAATTTCAGGAAAGAAAGTTAATTAATGGAGAAACAAAAATTCTTCCTATACAAGTAGGAGATGGCTCAATAATAAAATTGTTTGATAAAACTCCATATCCTAAAAAAGAGAATGATGTTGTGTGTCCTCATTTTATTGAATTGAAATGGGCTAATGGATGCAATTTCAACTGTGCATGGTGCTATTTAAATGGAACTTTTAGATTTAGACCAAATGGAAAAAAGCCATATGCAAAAAATATCGAAAAAGTTAAATCACATCTTTTATCCTTTTTCGAGCAGGTAAAAAAACCTTATGTTTTAAACAGCGGAGAAATATCAGACAGCTTGGTTTTTGAAGGAACTGAATATGCAATTACAAAAACTATAATCCCTCTTTTCTTACAGCAAGATAAACATAAGTTGTTAATACTTACAAAATCAGTAGATATAAATGACTTACTCAAAGTTCCATCCGACAAAATAATAGTAAGTTATAGCATAAATGCGGAAGAAGTAGCAAGACGGTGGGAAAAAGCTCCATCAATAGAAAAAAGATTAAAGGCAATAAGCATTCTTCAATCTGCTGGTTTTGAAATAAGATTAAGAATAGACCCATTAGTTTCTATTGAAAATTGGAAGGATTGTTATGGTAGATTAATTGAGGAAATGATTAATAAATATGAAATAAATCCATCAAGAATAACTATTGGCTCTTTGCGTGGGCTCCAAACAACTATTCAACACTCTTTGGATAAATCATGGGTTGTTTATCTAAAAGAAAGCACAAATTGGGGTAAAAGAATTGATTTTGATAGCAGGTTTAAGATGTATTCATTCATTATTGAAAAGCTGGAAGGAGAGGGGATTAGAAGCATAGCATTCTGCAAGGAAACAATAAAAATGTGGAATAGTTTAGGAAAGGATTATAAAAAGATTGAATGCAATTGTTTATGATGAAAATTCATCCAATAGTTTTATTCCTTTTTCTTTTGCTATAGCCTTTTTATAAAATTTAAAATTTTCTTTCACCCATTCATCCTCTTTTATCTTCTTTATATAGGGTTCGAATTTCTTAGAAATTATTTTATAGGCATCTGGAACAGAAGTCGCAAAAATAAGATAATATATCACATTATCAGCGGTTGTTTGATTAATATTGAAATAAACTGTATCATATCCTAATCTGCTTAGTTGAGAGATAAAAATATCACAAATTGCTTGATGAAATTTTTTCCCATTTCTATCTATCAACCATTTTCTCCACTCTTGTGTTCCTATTGCCTTGTCTACACTACATAAATACTCATTTTTCTTTGCTTCTAAAAGATTTTTTCTTTTAGATTGTTTAATATATTGTTGCATAGTGTAGGTCATAAGAGTTATTATCAATTCTGGTTTTCTAATATAATCGGGGGAAGAAAAAGAATGACTGCTTATTTCCTTAATTGTTGAGAAATAGAGATGATTATGATTTGAAGGGTCGAGAAAGAATATACTCCATTCGTTGGAAGGAATTAATTTTAGAACTTTTTTATATACAACATTTGTGTCTTCATTAAAAATCTTTAGAACATATTCGTTATACGGCTCTAAAGCTATTTTTAAATTGTTAATTTTTGAGGCATCTATATCATTAAATATACATTTCAAATATAGGTTTTCTTTTTTTGCGTATTCAAGAAGACTAAAGTAAGGAGGGGCCCATTTCTGCAAGGGTGCTCTATTACATTTACATATTCCATCCCCGGCATACAAATCCACATAAAATAATTTTTTATTTTTGCCTTTCATAACATTTCTACATATCCTAAAGTAACACCCAAGAATCCTATGTTTTAAAGATGTATGGGGTTTCACTTCCATACATATCCCTTATTTCTTTTTTCTGGTTTTCCATGCTTTTTTTGCTGCCTCGCTCCTCTTTTTTCTGTTAGTTTCTATCCATAGTATTATGGCGTCTTCTAAAGCTTTCTTAAGATTTCCTTTTTTCATGCCTTTTTGTCTATATACTTCTTCTCTGAACTCCTTTTCCAACTCATCAGATAATATTACATCTATTCTACCCATAACACCAATATTTAATTTTAGAATATAAACTTTTCTGTATATCCACTTAACCACAAAATTTATAAACTCTAAAAATATTAACTTATGTGGATATACACAATTAAAAGATATACCGCCACAGGCTCCTCCTAATCCCCAGCCTGTGACGGGAGGAACTCATGTCCTCAAAAAATAATAAAAGCAGGATTAATAAGCATAACGCCGTATTCATAGATACAAGAGTAAAGAAAAGGATAGATAACAGCATCTACTCTATTTTTAAATACTCAACAGAAAATGAAATAAAAGTTGTAAATTTAATTTTACAACTTGATTTGGGTTTACTCAAGAAAAAGAAGTATAGAGAGATAAAGTATTCTTATGAAGGATTATTGAAAGCCGTTCTTTTGATGAAATTAAAGAATATAAAATTTATAACGGAATTGGTTGAATATCTCCAAAACCATAAAAGGGAGGCAAAGAAACTAGGACTAAAACAAGTTCCAGATAGGAGAACATTCAGCTACTTCATTAATCATGTTTTGGATGATAAAACAAAAGCCATGATTGATTATATAGCAAGAAAGATTATGGAGATTGCCGACAAATTTTCCATAGATTTGAATATTGAGCCAGCAATAGAAAAGCCAAAGAAGAAAGTGGCTAAAAGCACGATTTATCATAAAAAGAATAAAAAATCAAAGGAGTTAGCAAGGTTGCTTAAAAAGAAAATATCACCATTTTTAGAGTTAAATATAGGAAAAAATGCAGTCTATAAGAAAAATGATTTTGTTGACTTGTTAATCCATTTAGCATTAACCCAAGATTTTGCAGAAAATGGTTCAAAAACTCTGAGAGAAATTAGAAAATGTGTTCCAGATGCAGACACCTTGCTTTATCATTTAAAGAAATACAGTAATTTGAAGGATTTGCAGAGAATATTCACAATCATTTTTGAAAAGATATGGGAAATGGCAAGAAAAGAGAATTTATTCAACCCCTATAGGAAATATGATGTTGCAATCGATTTTACAGATTGGTTATTTTATGGAGATAAAACAGCCCCTATGATTGTGGGAACAAAACCAAAGGATGGAACTGATAAGTGTTATAGATTTGCTACAATTAATATTGTTGAAGCAGATAGGAGATTTACTCTCCTTGCTTTACCAGTTGGTCACTTTGATAAAAAAGAAGATATTTTGGCAAAATTGATAGAATATGCAAAACAGAGGATAAGAATCAGGAAAGTTTATTTGGACAGAGGATTCTTTTCCACCAAATGCATTCAAACCCTCAATAAACACCACCTAAATTTCTTGATGCCATGCACTTCATATTCTACCGTCATTCATTTATTGAAAATATCGCCAGCTCCTTCTGTTGTAAAAGATTTTAGAATAGGAGATGTGCTAATAAATGTGGTAATTGTTGAGAGTGATGGAAAGAAATACGCTTTTGCAAGCAATGAAGACTGGGATGAAAATGATGTTGACTTGGCAGATAAAATTTTTAGGCAATACGGAAAAAGATGGGGAATTGAAACAAGTTATAGAGTCAAGAAACATTCATTTCGCCCAAAAACCACCTCAAAGAACTATCTCATAAGATTTTTTTATTTCATGTTCTCTGTTCTGATGTATAATCTCTGGATTTTATTGGATATTATTCTTTGCATTCTCGTTTTTGGAATGAAAAAAGCAAGGCATATTATAACTTCAAAGTTATTTGCAACAATATTTTACAAGTCAGGAGATGGATAACATGATGCTTGCAGTTTGTGTTTTTTACAAAATATGTGTCTATTGTGAAGTAACATAATTTTGGTGGGATTTGCTGTTTTTAACGCAAATTGTTTTCTATAATGTGGTTTTAATTCACTATTTTCCTTTTAATTTATGGTTAGATAATAGTATTATCTGCAAACCTTCATGGCGTTTTTATTGCACCTTCGGAACTACTGAATTTAATGGATAATTTTAAATATAAAATTTAATTCTGATAAAAGATGATTAGAATGCTTGTTATAGAAGATGAGGAACCAATCCAGGAATTAATAAAGGAATATCTCGCCCCTTTAAAATTAGAAATACATCAGGCATTTAGTGGGGAGGAAGGAGTGGAAAAATATAGAGAACTTTTTGAAAATAAAAAAAGACCCGACATAGTTATAATGGATCTAAAGTTGCCTGGTATAGATGGGGTTGAAACAACAAAGAGAATACTAAAAATTGATTCTGAAGCAAATGTCTATGGTTTCACTGCCTACTTTGGCACTGAATGGGCAAAAGAGCTGGAAAAGGCGGGCGCAAAGGGAATTATAGCAAGACCTGTTGGTTTTGATGGTTTTAGGGAAATAATAAAAGAATTGTTGAAAATATAATTTTATCTGCTAAACCATAGCTCTTCCGGTATTTCTGAATAAATGTCTTCGTAATCTTCTTCTTCCACTTTTTCCTCTTTTCTTCTTTTTCCTTTTTCCTTGTATTTTAATATCGCCTCTTTGTTAATACACCAGTAATGGGTGCGCCAGCTCCTGCCGTCATAAATTGTTGTTTCTTCTCTTTCAGTTAGGAGCATCCCCTCTTCTTCAAGAATATAAAATAACTGCCTGTCCTCAGGCTCAAGTATATTGTCAATTATTCTGTCTTCAAAGCCAAATAAATCCATAACAAAATTTGCATCCTTTAAAGCAGATTCATAATCTATATCAACACGAGATGCTATTGCCATAGCAAGATCTTCGAGTGTGATAATCATGGGAAACATAAATATTTTTTTATATAAAAATTTAGCGATATTGCCAAGTATTTCCGAATGTGAAGCAATGAATTGTTGTTGTTAGTGTTCTACAACAAATTCTGGATGAAAATTTCCTTTATTTTATCCAAAATAAAGGATTTCACAGGCTTTTTGGAAAATTTGCTATATCTTAAAAAATAATAGAGAAGATACTCCTGTATCAATGCAAGAAATAGGAATAAAACAATTTCGACTGAATTAAAATGTTAATTATCCTTTTCATCTTATTCTCCCTTTTTTCCTTAATCTTTTACAACCATTTTCTGGCTATCTATCGTTGAGTATAGATAAGAGAAGCCAGCAATTTCTCATCTCTGTATGATTAATTATATCTTGAATAAAAATTTATCTAATATTCCTTAATGATTTATTATTGCCTCAGGACTTTAATTTTTTCTAAATTTTCACTTTCAGAAATACTGAAATTTCAGTTAAATTTTTAAATATAAATTCCATAACAGCATGAAAGATAAGATAACAAATGCCATCGCTGATTTAATTTCTTCTGCTGTAATTGATTTGTCCTCAGATGTTGAAGAGGCACTGAGGAAGGCGATGGAAAAAGAAGATGAAATAGGAAAAGCGCAACTTAAAGCAATTCTTGAAAATGTTGAGCTTGCAAGAAAACAGAAAAAGCCAATTTGCCAGGATACAGGAACACCAACTTTTTTTGTAAAACTGGGAGTAGATTTTCCATATAGAGGTATAATTGAAGAAGCAATTGTTGAAGGAGTAAGAATAGCAACAAAAAATGTGCCTCTGCGCCCGAATGCGGTTGACCCTATAACAGGAAAAAACAGCGGTGATAATACAGGAAATTTTGTTCCCCCGATACACTGGGAAATCTTTAAGGGAGAGGATTGCATAATTGTTGCGATGCCCAAAGGAGGGGGCTCGGAAAATGCTTCTGTTGTAAAAATGCTTCCTCCGGGAGTGGGAATTAAAGGAGTTAAAAAATTTGTGCTCGAATGGATTGCATCGCTTGGCGGCGACCCCTGCCCGCCCACAACTGTAGGTGTTGGGATTGGTGGGAGTGCGAATGTCGCCATGGATTTAGCAAAGAATGCATTGATAAGGAAAATAGGAGAAAGGCACAAAAACAAGGAGATTGCAAAAATTGAGGAAGAGCTTCTGGAGGCGATAAATTCTACTGGTATAGGAGCAATGGGGTTAGGGGGAAAAACAACAGTGCTTGATGTGCATGTTGAAGTTGCTCATCGCCATCCCGCATCACTTCCTGTTGCAATAGCTGTTCAATGCTGGGCAAATAGAAGGAAAAGCATTAAAATAGATAAGGAGGGAAAAATATGGAATATAGATTGAATTTACCAGTCGGCGAAGAAGAAATTTTGAAGATAAAAGCTGGAGATGTTGTGTATTTAAATGGCACGGTTGTAACCGCAAGAGATGAGGCACATAAAAAAGCAATAGAAATGTATGATAAAAAAGAAAAATTGCCAATTGATTTTTCAAAAGTTGCAGTTTATCACTGCGGACCAATAGTAAAGAAAGAAAAGGAAGGATGGGTTGCCATTGCAGCTGGTCCAACAACAAGCAGAAGAATGGAGATATTTGAATACGATTTTATAAAGAGATTTGGAACCAGAATAATAGTAGGCAAAGGGGGAATGGGTGAAAAAACAGGCAAAGCATGCAAGGAATTTAAAGCAATATATGCAGCATTTACTGGCGGGGCGGCGGTTCTTGCTGCGAATGCAATAAAAGAAGTTAGAGGTGTTTTCTGGCTTGAAGAAATGGGTATGCCAGAGGCACTATGGGTTTTTGAAGTTGAAAATTTTGGTCCTCTGGTAGTTACAATAGATGCTCACGGGAAGAATATAACTGAAGAGGTTAAGGAAAAAGCTAGCGAAATTGTTAAAAAAATTGAATTCAAATAATTATAATTTGCTCGCGAAATCCTCAACTTTTCTCTCCCAGCCCTTCATCAAACCATTTCCTGTGAATGCATCTTTACCAACCTTAAAATCTACCTCAGCTATTTTTACCATCTTCTTTTTTGAGAGAATTTTTTCCATCTTGTGAAGCTTGCTATTCTCCATGCCATGGGTGTTAATTATTGCATATTTTTTTCCTTCCATACCCTCGAGCTTTTTCATTAACTTTCTCATGTTCCTCTGGATTTTAAATATCTCTGTGGGAGCAGAAAATATGTATAAATCTGCCTCAGGCATTGAAGAAGGATTTATTTCATTGGTTTTGAAAATCTTTACTTCTCCTTTGTCTCTTAATTTTTCTGCAAGATAATCAACAATTCTCTTCCCGTTTCCATATCTCGACCAATAAACGATTGCATATTTCATTTATTCACCGCGTTAGAACAAAAGGAAAATTTTATAAAAATATTTTGGTTTAAGATTTGGTGAAAAAGTGATAGGAATAGTTATATTGTATAAATTAAAAACACCAATGAGTAAGGAAGAGGTAAAGAAGGCAAGGGAGGAATGGAATAAGTTCAAGAAATCACTGACAAAGGATGTAAAACTGATAGGGGAATATGCACATGCATGGGGCACTTCTTACAATGGATTTATGATTATGGAAGCAAAAAGTTTTGAAGCCTTTCAGAAATTCTGGGAAAAATTCAGAAATGTTACAAGATGGTATGCAATAGAGACACATACAATATTTGGGGAAAAGGAGTAAAATTATAGTAAATCTATTGCAACAATTTCTTTCAAATCAGTTATATTATTTGATTTTATCATTGCATTTGAAATTGTGTAAAGAATATCATCTATATACAGGGAGCGAGTAATCTTGTAGTTATAATCAAAGAATTGGTATGATGAAATTGATAAAACAAACTCATCCAATTTTTCATCTCCCTCTAATAAATCCATCTCAACAGTTGTATATCCATTTCCCTTTACCCTGAATAAATAATGGTATGTTGTAATATTTCCAGAAATTTCATTGCTTTTTTCAATTAGTTCAACAAAATTTCTATCATATCTACTGTCAATTATCCATTCTTTATCACTTCCACATTTTAGATTTATTTCAATTTTATCTCCGGGTCTAAATTCTCCATAATAGTAGTTGATACTTTCATTGTGAGTATAGTTATAGGTATATGTCTTTTCTCCAATTTGCTCATGGTATATTTTTCCTATATAAGATATACCATTTTCAATGCTGAATACATAAACTCCTGCGAAATCTTGCATTTCTACAGGAATAACAAGAATATTTTTTGATTTACTCAAAAGAAAGGCATGATGGTCCCAGGATGCTTCAGAATATGCTCCTTCTATTACATATTTCGATATTTCTTTTGGCTCTGAAAAATTAGATACATCAAATAGAGCAACTTTTAATCCAGTCCTTCTTCCTTCTTCAGTTGCTTCAAATCCAACACCTATTAAATGCCTTTCATCATAAACATGCAGGTATTCAGAAGCACCGCTAACTTTTAAATTTCCAAGCTCAACTGGCATGTAAGGATTACTTAAATCTATAACAAAAAGCGGGTCAACCTGACGAAATGTCACAAGATAAAGCATATCCTCCATAAATCTCGCAGAATAAATTCTCTCGCCCTCCGCCAGCCCCTCGAGCGAGCCGACAATTTGCATGTTTTCGTTGAGCACATATACATTATTTTTTGATTCTGAAAGGCTTTCATTCCACCATTCCGCCTGCTTTGTTGTTACTATCCTAAAATAGCCATTGTACTCATCCATCGAAAACTGATTTAAAACATGCCCTACAACGCTCCCGCTTGCCTCCATCTTTATATCTTTTCCATTGATAGCAAATCTATATATCTTTGTTTCCTGTGATGGCTTGTTTCCTTCAATCCATATATACCAGTAATTTGTTGTTGTTAGATAAATGTTTGAATAAGAAACATATATGGTGCTTGAATCGCCTATCAGAAAAACTTTTTCACTGCTTTCTCCACTTGATATATTAACTGCGGATATAATTGTATAGGTATATGAGTTCTCGGGTGCATCCACATATTCTATTTCATTTGCGGGAATTTCATATAAATTTTCATTCTTTTCTATTCTTGGTAGAGGA
Organism: Thermoplasmatales archaeon; assembly: GCA_014361245.1. Classification (NCBI taxonomy): domain Archaea; kingdom Methanobacteriati; phylum Thermoplasmatota; class Thermoplasmata; order Thermoplasmatales; species Thermoplasmatales archaeon. Next base: position 118,608 of record JACIWB010000001.1, read on the forward strand.
ATTTCATCATAGTAATAATATATCGCTTGATTTGAGATAATATAAATTGTTTCATTTATCATTCTTGAATTGGAGTAAAATCCACTTATGCTATATTTGAAAAACTCGGAAGGATTTTCTCTATCTGATATATTATATAATTGCAAAACTGTTTTTGGGGAATAGTATCCTTTATCTTCTCCCGCTTTAATCAGGGGATACCACTCATATACCCCAATTACTGCTAGACTATCTCCATTAACAAAAATTCCATATACATGATAATCAAGTTCAATGAATGATAAAATTTCCATTTCATCTGCTTTTATAATAAAAACCCTGCTTCCATCATTTTTTGTTGTTACTTTATATATATAATCTCCATCTGTTTTAACAATATCAGCCTCATCTACTCCTTCTACCTGAACATTTGTTTTTGAGAAATCCTTCTCCATTTTTTCAGGTGAATAATAAAAATCATTCAATAATTTTGCATCTTGCGCTTCATTATATATTCTTATCGGGCTTATAGCATTATTTTTTATAAAAGAAGTTAGTTCTTCATATGAATTAAATCTTTTTATATTTCCTGAAAATGCCTCACCACTCTCTGGATTAATTAAAATCACAAGTGTTGCTATCAATACAGTTGCAAACAAGGCTGCCGCAACAATTTTCTCTTTCATAGAGATATATTAAAATTTTATATTTAATGGTTTAGAGATTGTTAGCCAATTTGTTAATCTTCCCAGATTGCATCTAAAACATCAGCGATTTTCTTTGCCTTTTTTTCTCCTATTCCTTCAACTTGCTTTAAATCCTCAATGCCCGCATTCATAACATTTCTTACACTCTTAAATCTGCTGAGCAGTCTTTTTGCTAAAACCGCAGAAACATCTGGCAAACCTTCGACAATAAACTGCTGCCATTCTTTTAATTCCATTTTTGGCTTTTTTCCTCTTAGAGCAACTTCTCTCTTATTTTTTAATTGCTCCCTGCATGCAATTGAATAAATTATAAATGATGTTTCTTCCCTGCTATCTGTTTTTATTACAGGAATATTATAATCAACAAGAATGCATGCAATTGCTCCATAAAGTGCTTTCATATTGAATTTCCTTTCAAATTCTTCATTTTCTATAACAATAACTGGCTTTTCATATGCTTCCCTTAGTCTAACTATCTGATCAAATATCCTCTTTTTTATTATTGAATCAACGAAATCATTCATTGTCTTCCTTTCAATACATATTCTTTCGCTTAAAACATAATCCCCAACTGCAAGTTGTTTTATTTCAACATCTGCAATTGAAGAAAGAATGGATGGTATGCCAGAAAAAACTTCTCTTGAATCAGTTATTATTTTTATTTTTTGCATAAAGTAAAAAATAAATTTTTATATTTATTTTGCTTAAGATATTATGATAATTGCACCATCTCTCCTTTCAGCAAACTTTTCCTGCCTGGAAGAAGAAATTAAAAAATTGGAAGATGCAAAAGCGGACTGGCTGCATCTTGATGTGATGGATGGAAATTTCGTTCCAAATATAACCTTTGGACCATGTGTTATAAAAAGCATAAGAAAAATAACAGATATGCCATTTGATGTGCATCTTATGATAGAAGAGCCAGAAAAGCATTATTTAAATTTTTTGGAGGCGGGGGCAAATATAATAACTGTGCATGCTGAAGCAACAAAATCCCTTTACAGACTTTTAGATGAGATAAAGAAAAATTGCAAGGCGGGGGTGGCAATAAACCCTGCAACTCCTCTTTCATCAGTTGAAAATGTTCTTGATATCGTGGATTTAATTCTTATAATGACGGTTGAGCCTGGCTTCGGCGGGCAAAAGTTTATAGATAAGATGGTTGAAAAAGTAAGGATGGCCAAGAAAATTATTGGTAAAAGAAAAATTTATCTTGCGGTCGATGGGGGCGTTAATGACAAAAACGCTAAAATTTTGAAGAAGGCGGGCGCAAATGTTCTTGTATCTGGCTCGTATATTTTCAGGAGTAAAAATTACGAAATGGCGATAAAAAAATTAAGATTTTAACTTATCTTCGAGTTTTTTAATCTTTAATCTTATCTTTTCCAGCCTTTTCTCATACTTTTCCTTCAATTTTCTATATTTTTTCTCTGGAATTTCTCCTTTCCTTTTATCAAGCTCTTCCATATCCTTCCTTATCATCCCCCTTATTTCATTTAGTTCCTCTATTCTGTCCATTATTTTTTGATTCATGCACAGTAATTTAAATAAAAAAGATAAATTTTACTATTATGGAAGTTAAAAAATATTTAGGGTTTGGATTTGAATCAAATGTCTATCTTATAAAGAGTGAAAAAATTGCAATAATTGACACTGGAACTGGTTTTTATTCAAAAAATTTAATGGATGATTTGAGGAAAGAAATAAATCTTGAGGAAATAGAATACATAATACTGACACATGAACATTTTGACCATTGCGGAGGGGCAAAGGAATTAAAGGAGTTTAGCAATTCAAAGATAATTGCACATGAAAATTCATCATATATACTTGAAGGAGGAATTAATATAAGTGCCTCTTTTTTCAATGCGGTGCAACCAAAAATTGAAATTGATTTAAAAGTTAAAGGAGGAGAAATAATAAATTTAGGAGATATTGATTTAAAAATTTTCCACACCCCCGGACATTCAAAAGGAGGCATATGCATTTATGAAAAAAATAGCAAATCTCTCTTTTCTGGAGACACTGTTTTTGCTGACGGAAATGTAGGAAGAACTGATTTTTTTGGAGGTGACTTTGAGGAGTTAAAAAGATCAATAAAAATGCTTCGCTCACTTGAAATAAAAAATTTATATCCAGGACATGGTGAGTATATTATCGGCAACGGTGGAAAGCATGTGGCAATGGCTGAAAAAATGTTAGATAAATTTTAATATCTTTTATATTTTCAAATTAGCAGGGGTTGCCGAGCATGGACAAAGGCGCAGGCTTGAGGGGTCTGTCTCGAAGGAGTTCGAGGGTTCAAATCCCTCCCCCTGCACTACCTTTACATCATAAACTTAAATTACAAGCCCGCAGGCAAAAATCTGAAAGAAAAAGGTGAAGTTTCAGATTATAAATTTTTGTGTTCATCTTTTTGTGATACATCTTATAACTGCTTTACTCAGTAGATTACAACAATTTGTTTTAGGTTAATTATTCTAAAAAATTTCAAAAGCAAAAATTATTTATACCTTTTATATTCCAACTATGCAGTGGCATGGAAGAAGCAGGAGAAAGGAAACAGGAGGAATTTACAGGCAGGCAAGGAAGAAAAGGAAATACGAGATTGGAAGAGACCCAATTTTACCATTAATAGGAGAGGATAAATTAAAGAAAATAAGAGTTAGAGGAGGAAATTATAAAGTGATGGTTGTATCTACAAAGCATGCAAATGTTACAAATCCAAAGACAGGAGAAACAAAAAAAGTTGAAATAAAAGATGTTGTTGAAAACCCTGCAAATCCTCACTATGTAAGAAGGGACATAATAACAAAGGGAGCGATAATCCTTACAGAAATTGGAAAGGCAAAAGTTACTTCTCGCCCGGGTCAGCATGGCTGCATAAATGCTGTTTTAATGGAAGAAAAGAATGAAGGATAAATGGGTTATATGGCCGTGCTATTTTGATATTGATTTAAGCAGAAAAGATGGAAGGAAGGTTAAAAAAAATATTGCAATTAAAAATCCCAGCATAGATGAAATTTTTCAAATTGCAAAAAAATTGGGGCTAAATCCATTAAAAGAGGAAAAAAGTTATCCAAAAAGATGGTGGAAGAAAGAAGGAAGAATACTTGTTGATAAAAAAGGAAGGAAAGTTGAGATAATAAGGAAAATAGGCGAAGAAGTTTATAATAAAAGATTACAAAGTAAATGAAGTATATATATTAAATAAACAAAGTATATGTTTTTCTAATAACAAAAATTTTCTATTAGGGCAAAATCATTTTAGTATATTAAAAAAATAAACTCGGATAATAAAGTATAGATACTCTATATACAAAGAAAACAAATTATATATATTTTTTCTTCATTCCTTCAATAACAAAAATTTTTCCCTTCCTTTTTGCTTTTTTTGCCTTTAAAATTTGAATTCTATTGAAATCTTCTATCTCAACAACTTTTTCATGTCCTCCAGAAAAAAGAATATCATCCCATTCAATCAGCCCACAATAAATTGGATTTGAAAGGATTCTTGAAACCGTTTTTTTATCCCATTTTCCACCATATTTGCTCCTCGCATTTCCATCAAGCCATTCACATATTTCCTTCAAACTCATGCCCTGCAAGTATTTCCCATAAATATCTCTTACAACCCTCAACTCTTCTTCAATTCCAGCAAGCTTTCCATCCCTATACTCATACCCGTATGGAGGGGGCGAGCCGAGCAACCCGCCAGCTTGCTTTGCCTTCTGGCGCATGCCGTCATACACTCTTTCGCCAATCTGCTCGCTTTCGAGCTGGGCTATTCGCTGGATTATGTCCATTACAAACCTTCCCATTGCTGTGCTTGTATCGAGGCTTTCTGTCATTGAAACGAATTCCTTGCCTTTTGCTCTCAATTTTTCCATCATCAGCATGAAATTTTTTGTGTTTCTATGGATGCGGTCCATTTTTATTACAAGCAGTGCATCCCATTTATCAATTTCTTCCATCATTTTCTGGTATGCTGGCCTTTTTATGTCTCTCCCGCTGTATCCATCATCAACATACTCGCCCACTATTTCCCAGCCGCGGGCAACGCAATAACTTCGCAATTTTTCAAGCTGATTGCTCAAGCTATATCCTTCCTTTGCCTGGTCTTCCGTGCTAACTCTTGCATATATTGCTACTTTCATGTGGCTCACGGTAATCCGATAGCCACTAAAAATCTATAAAATATAAATTTTGCTAAATTTTTAATAGATAATTTTATTTACAAAAAGTATGCAGACAAAAAGAATGCATGACCGCATGTTTATTTTTGCTGAAAAATTTTTATCAAAATTTTTTGCAAAGGCATATATCAATTTTTTTGAAAAAGCAATAATTGAAGAATTTGAAATGGTTGGAATAAAAGAAAATGATAAAATTCTTCATATTGGATGCGGTCCGCTTCCAAACACGCTCATCTCTCTTGCAAAAAATATTAAAGCAAGATATTTTGGAATAGATGTTGACGAGCAAGCAGTTAATATTGCAAAAGAAATTGTTTCAAAATATAATCTTGATATAAAAATTGAGGAAGGAAATGCCTTAAATTATCCAATTGATGGTTTTGATGTGATAATAGTATCTTTTGGAGTAGAGCCACGCAGTCAAGTTTTTGAAAGAATAAGAAGAGATTGCAAAAAAAATGCAAGAATAATATGCAGAAAACAGTGGGATTTCCTCGATCCCATATTTGGAAAAAAAGAATTGCCAAATGGCTTTAAAGTAATTGGAGAGCATAAAAGGAGAGATTTAATAAAATCCTATTTATTGAAGAAGTTGTAAGCAAAAATTTTTTTATCATAAATGCATTAATATTATGAAGTTAAAAGCATTTGCTGTTGCCATTCTTTTAATTGCGACATTTTTTTCAGCAATAGGCGATGGCAGAACTGTTTTTGCGGAGCTCGGGGCGCTGAGCTGGTGCCCTCACTGCCCCAAAGCGGCTGAGGCATTAAACAATCTTTCGCGCGAGCTTGATTTTTGCTATGTAACGCTTGTTTATGATAAAAGCTCTGTGGCTATGAAGCGCGGTTCATGGCTGAGAGATGCATATGCCCCAATGCTTTACATTGATGGTGGCTACTATGTTGTTGATTATAACCCAACGAGCGCTTATTCTGATTATAGAAGTGCTATAGAAAATGCGAGCAAAAGAAGCGTTAGGAATATTGAAATTGAAATAAATGCAAAGTGGCTTGGAGAAGCAAAAATTGAAATAGGGGTAAAAATAATTAATAATGAAAGACCATGCTTTGGGCATTTAAGAGTTTATGTGGTTGAGATAAATTCAAGATGGAATGACTATGCGGGAAAACCATTTAAATATGCTTTTCTTGATTATGCTTTCAATGAATATGTTTTTGTTGGGCAATATGAAAAAGTAAAAATATGGGATGGAAATAAAATGCACGGAAATTTAACTTTTCCTGATATTGAAAAAGATAATATAGCAATTATTGCAACTCTTTCGCAAGCTTTTCCCCGCATAGCAAAAAATCCATGGGAGAAACCATTTCCATATTTCCTTGCTGAATATGTGGAGGCGGTGAAATTTAGTTTATTAAATTAGTAATCTAAGTAAATTAAGTATATAAACATTGTTTTCTTGGTATATTATCTTCCAATACTTATATTTGATTTCTTCAGTGCTTTAACTATTTCCCCATCAGAAAGTTCGTAGTTTTGCAGAAGACCCCTATTATAAAGTTCATATGCTGATAAATCAAAATATCCATGCCCGCTGTTCAAAAAGCAAATTATTTTTTCCTCCTTTTCTCTTTTGCATCTTAATGCTTCATCTATTACCCCTTTCAAACCATGTGCACTTTCTGGAGCAATTAAAAATCCTTCAGTTTTTGCAAATATTTTTGCTGCTTCGAAAATTTCATTTTGACTATAAGCCCTTTTCTCAACAATTCCCTCATTCACAAGCTTGCATAGCAAAGGAGCATCTCCATGATATCTCAGCCCGCCAGCATGAATTGCTGGAGGAATGAAGGAATGACCAAGAGTGAACATCTTTAGCAAAGGTGTCATGCGGGCGGCGTCGCCATGGTCATATGTATAAATTCCTCTTGTTAAACTAGGGCAAGCTGTTGGCTCGCAAGCTATAAATCTGATTTCCTCTCCCTTTATCTTATCTGGCACGAAAGGGAATATACCTCCTGAGAAGTTGCTACCCCCACCCACACATCCGCATATTATATCAGGGTATGAATCTATTTTTTCAAACTGCTTTTTCAGCTCGAGCCCAATTATTGTCTGATGCAGAAGCACATGATTTAGAACTGAGCCAAGAGAATATTTAGTGTTTTCATGAGTTATAGCATCTTCAATTGCCTCACTTATTGCTATTCCCAGGCTTCCTGAATTATCTGGATCTTCTTTCAAAACTTTTCTTCCAAATTCCGTTCTATTACTCGGGCTCGCTATAACCTCCGCACCCCATGTTTCCATCAATATTCTTCTATATGGCTTTTGATCAAAACTGCATTTAACCATATAAACCGTGCATCTCAACCCAAACAGGGAGTATGCAAAAGAAAGGGCGGAGCCCCACTGACCCGCGCCAGTTTCAGTTGTCATCCTTTCAATTCCTTCCTTTGAGTTGTAATATGCCTGTGCAACTGCTGTATTTGGCTTGTGGCTTCCTGGCGGGCTTACGCCCTCCCATTTGTAATATATTTTTGCTGGTGTTTTTAAAAATTCCTCGAGCTTTTCAGCTCTGTATAAAGGGGTTGGTCTCCATATCCTGTATATTTCCTTTACTTCCTCAGGTATTTTTATCCATTTTTCCTTGCTTATCTCCTGCCTGACAAGTTCTTTTGGAAAAATTCTTTCTAAATCGCTTGCTTTAACTGGCTCAAGTGTTACTGGATTTAGAGGGGGAGGCAATTCAATTTCTGACTGGATGTTATACCATTCATCGGGCATTTCTTCTTCATCAATCAATACTTTTTTCATAAAAATGAATGCAATAGAAATATTTAACATTTTTGTATAAATTTGTTCATTATAGTATATTTTTTACCATTACAGTAAATTATTTTAATTTATTCCGCATTATGACCATGTGGAAAAAAATTATTTCTTATTTTGGCAGGCAATCCGCTCAACAAAAAGTTATTCAGCTATTTCTTTCCTATGGACTAAGCATTAGAAAAGGAAAAGTTTATTGTGGAAACATAGAGCTTTCTTTTTCAAAAATTGCAAGAGCAATAAATGTTGATAGAAGAGTTATTATGAATGCAATAGAGATAATAGAAAGAAATAAAGAATTGAAAAAAATTTTTTCAAATTTGATGCCAACATGCAGTTTCAAAGAGCTTGCTCCAAAGATGGGGTGGGGTGTTGTTGAGATAATACCGAAAGATGCTTCAATGCCAGGCATAATTGCAAGTGTCTCAGATATAATAGCGAGGGAAGGAATAAGCATAAGGCAGGCAAATGTCGATGATTACATAATTGCAGATGAGCCAAAACTTTTTATTGTAACAGAAAAACCAATACCATCAAAATTGATAAAAAAGTTGAGAAAAGCCAAAGGAGTTATGGGAGTGACTGTTTATTAAAAAACTTTATTTAAAGTAAATTCTTTTCATTCCCAATTATTCCTTTTAAATTTTCATTTTTTCTCAAGAGATGCCTTTATTAGTCCATCAAATAAAGGAGATGGCTCCAGCGGGCGGGATGTGAACTCTGGATGAAACTGAGAAGCTATGAAATAGGGATGGGATGGCAATTCAATGATTTCAACTCTTTTTCCATTTTCAGCAAACCCAGAGAAAACAATTCCATTTTTTTCAAGTATTTCAAAATAATCGGGATTTACTTCATATCTATGTCGGTGCCTCTCATAAATTTTCTTCTTCCCATAAACTCTGTATGCAAGAGTATTCTCTTTTATATCTATTTCATATTCTCCAAGCCTCATTGTTCCACCCATTTTATACACATTCCTCTGCTCTGGTAGCAATGTTATTATCGGATGCTCTGTATCCTTATCTATCTCCAATGAATTGCATTTCAGCCCTATCACATTTCTCCCGTATTCAACAATCGCAAGTTGAAAGCCGAAACATATTCCCAAAAAAGGCAAATCATTCTCTCTCGCAAATTCAATCGCCATTATTTTGCCCTCCGCCCCCCTCACGCCGAAGCCGCCTGGCACAAGAATTCCATCAACTTTTTCAAGCTCTTCTTTTTTTCCTTTTTCAAGCTCTTCTGATTCAATCCATACAATATTTACATTCGCGCTGTTTTTTGAGCCCGCATGATGAAAAGCTTCTATTATGCTAAGATAAGAATCTGCAAGATGTGTATATTTTCCAACAATTGCTATCCTTACTTCATTTTCAGCATTTTTTATTTGCTCAACAAATTTTTCCCACTCCTTGAGATTTGCCTCCCTGTATGGAATATTAAATCTTTTCATGATATAAGAAGGGAGCCCCTGTTTTTCCAAGATAAGAGGTATTTCATATATGCAGCTAACATCTGGAGAAGAAAAAACTCCTTCAACTGGCACATTACAGAAAAGAGATATTTTTTCTTTTGTTTCCTTGCTTAGCTCAGTGGTACTTCTCCCAACTATAACATCTGGATTTATTCCTATTGCCCTTAATTCTTTAACGCTGTGCTGGGTTGGTTTTGTTTTTTGCTCACCTACAACTTTTAAAACAGGAACAAGAGTTGTATGTACAAACAAAACATTTTCTCTTCCTTCTTCTACATACATCTGTCTAATTGCTTCAAGAAAAGGCATTGATTCTATGTCCCCTACAGTTCCTCCTATTTCAATCAGGCAGAAATCTGCCTGGCTTTCTTTCGCAACATTTCTTATCCATCCTTTTATTTCATCAGTAATATGAGGGACAATCTGGACTGTTTTTCCCAAATATTCTCCTTTTCTCTCTTTTTCAATAACATTTTTATATATTTTTCCGGTGGTTATATTGTTATCTCTTGTAAGTTTTATATCAAGAAATCTTTCATAATTTCCCAAATCAAGATCAACTTCTCCGCCATCAGAGAGAACAAAAACCTCTCCATGCTGGTAAGGATTCATTGTTCCCGCATCACAATTTATGTAAGGATCTATTTTTATTGCTGTAACAGAATAACCTCTGCTTTTTAAAAGCAATCCAATTGAGGAAGTGATTATTCCTTTTCCCAAGCCAGATAAAACCCCTCCTGTTATTCCAATATACTTAGGCATATCAATAATAGAAAATAGGTTAAAAGAATTTGCGTTTTTTGGTTATCACACCAAACTTTATAGTAATCCTTAAAATCCTCCTTAATATATCTTTTTATGAAGCTTATTGAATGTGTTCCAAATTTTAGCGAAGGAAGAAATAAAGAAGTAATAGATGCAATAATTAACGAAGTAAGAAAATATAATGTAAAAATATTGAACATTCATTCAGATGAAAGCCATAATCGCACTGATGTAACAATACTTGGTGAGCCAGAAGAAGTTAAAAAAGCTGTTCTTGATATGGCAATAAAAGCTGTTGAGCTTATAGATATGAACAAGCACAGGGGAGAGCATCCAAGAATGGGAGCAATGGATGTTGTTCCGTTTATTCCCATAATGAATTCAACAATGGAAGAATGCATAAAAATTGCAAATGAATTTGCCGAAGAATTTTCAAGAATTACAAAAGTTCCCTGCTTTTTATATGAAGAAGCAGCGAAAAAAGAGAGCAGGAGAAATCTTGCGGATGTGAGAAAAGGGGAATTTGAAGGGCTTAAAGAAGAGATAGGAAAAAACCCAGACAAAATTCCAGATTATGGACCAAATTCAATTCATCCAACTGCTGGAGCAACTGCTGTAGGGGCAAGAGAAATTTTAATAGCATTTAATGTAAATCTTGCAACAAATGATGTTGAAATAGCAAAAAAAATTGCGAAAGCAGTAAGGCATAGCAGCGGTGGCTATAGATATGTTAAGGCAATGGGATTTGAAATAAAGGAAAAAAACATTGTGCAGGTATCGATGAACATGACAAATTATAAGCAAACTCCCCTCTTCCGAGTTTTTGAGACAATAAAAAGAGAGGCAGAAAGATATGGGGTAAATGTGCTTTCAAGCGAAATAGTAGGAATGATTCCTCTTGATGCGTTGGTTGATATTACATCTTTCTATCTGCAGCTCGAAGATTTTAAACCAGAACAAGTTATAGAAAAAAGGTTAATAGAGGTGAGCCAGTGAAAAGCATCGAAGAATTTCTGGAGGAGCTGGCAAGTGCGTCGCCCGCTCCTGGCGGGGGGAGTGTTGCTGCGCTCGGGGGGGCAATTGCCTGCGGGCTTGCGGAGATGGTGTGCAATCTTACCATTGGGAAGAAAAAGTATGTAAGCGTTGAGGAGGAAATGAAGGCAAGGGTTGAAGGGTTAAAAGAAATGAGGAGAGAATTTCTTGAGCTTGTTGAAGAAGATGCAAATGCTTTTAATGAGGTAATCAAAGCGATAAAAGAGAAGAGGGGGGAGGAAGAAGCATACAAGAAAGCTTGTGAAGTGCCTGCAAAAACTGCTGAGAAATGCGTGGTTTTGGCAAGAGAAATAAGGGAAATTGCTGAAAAGGGAAATAAAAATTCAATAAGTGATGCGGGGGTTGCAATGCTTTTTTCATATGCCTCATTCCATTCAGCGATTATGAATGTAAAAATAAATCTTGCATGCATTCAAGATGAACCTTATAAGCAAAATATGGCTAAAAAGATAGAGGAAATGGTGAAAGAAATTGAGGAAATAAAAAAGGAAACAATGCAAATTGTGGGCTTATAAAATAAATAGCTGAAATTCACGAATATTCCTATTTTTTAGATTATTTTGTTGCACAGATTAATCATGCTCATAAGATTAATTGCTCTTACGCTTTTTAAATATCTTTTTAATCTTGAAAAAATATTCTTTGTTAAATCTAAGAAAGAGATGAATTTGCATTTCTTCAGTTATGGGAAAGATACTATTTTTCTATTTAGTCCTAATTTATTTATTCTACATGCCAGCAAAGAGCAAAACCTTTATATAAAAAAATTTTATTTAAGACTATGAGGAGAAAAACATGCAGTATTGTTGTAGTATTGCTGTTAACTATTTCTCCTTTTATTTCAACAATTTCTAACGCAAAAATTATTTCTGGAGATGGAGATATTTCTCAAGAAGATACAAGTGGTGGATTTGTTAAAATATACGGCTACAAACGTTTTGCCCAATCGTTTACTCCGCCTATTAAAGGAAAACTAATGAGTGTTTCAATATATGTTGGAAAAAAGACATTTTCTTATAATTCAGATAATTCTATTTTAAATAAAATTCGTATCCTTGGCAAATCTTCTCTTAAAGATATAATCTCTCTACTCATTTCAAAAATCCTAGGTAAAAATAAGAAAAGCGAAGGATACAGTAGCT